>NZ_JBTWMV010000180.1:0-377 GCF_054850255.1 Streptomyces sp. 7R007
GGGGGTGGACGGCGTCGTGGCCGCCCTCGGGGGAGCCGATCGCCCAGGGCACGCCGACGTCGTCCGGGCCGGCGGACAGGGTGTTGTTGCGGCCCTTGCGGAAGGTGGTGCCGATGGGGTGGATCGGGGGCAGGTAGACCACGTCGAAGCCCATCGCGGCGATGGCCGGCAGCCGGCGGGCGGCGGTGCGGAAGGTGCCGTGCGGCACCTCGGGCGTGCCCTCCGAGCGCGGGAAGAACTCATACCAGGCCCCGTACAGCGCCCGCTCCCGCTCCACCAGCAGCGGCAACGGCGCCGACGCCGTCACCAGCTCCCGCAACGGAAACCGCGCCAGCACCGCGTCCACCTCCGGCGTCAACGCCCCCGCCAACCGGGCG
>NZ_JBTWMV010000181.1:0-366 GCF_054850255.1 Streptomyces sp. 7R007
CGGCAAGGCGTGGAACGGCCGGGCCGCCGAGAAGGTCGTCACCTCCGACGGCGACCTCGTCACCGGCATCGAGCACATGGCGCCCCACGTCGCGGGCCGAGGCGTGCTGCTGGACGTCGGCCGGGTGATCGGCACCGACGCGGAACTGCCGGACGGCTTCGCCATCACCGAGGACCATCTGACGGCGACGGCCGAGGCACACCAGGTGACCATCGGACGCGGTGACATCGTCCTCGTCCGCACCGGCCACCTCGCCCGCGCGAAGCGGGAGGGCTGGGGCGACTACGCCGGAGGCCCCGCTCCCGGCCTGTCGTTCACCACCGCCGGCTGGCTGCACCGCACCGAGATCGCCGCGATCGCCACCGA
>NZ_JBTWMV010000182.1:0-357 GCF_054850255.1 Streptomyces sp. 7R007
GTCGGGGATCTCGTCGGCGGTCACGATGTACGGGCCGACCGGGCAGAAGGTGTCGATGGCCTTGCAGAAGGAGAACACCCCGGACTCCATTTCACGGCGCTGGATGTCGCGGGCGGTGATGTCGTTGAAGACGACGTACCCGGCGATGTGGTCGGGCGCGTCGTCCACGCCGAAGAACTTGCCCGGTTTGCCGATGACGACGGCGATCTCCAGCTCGTAGTCCAGCTCGGAGGTGAGGTGCTCGGGGTAGATCACGGGCTCGTCGGGGCCGACGATCGCGTCGACGTTCTGGAAGAAGACGATGCCCTTGTGCATGGGGTGCGACCAGTCGACGTTCTTCGACTCGTCCTCGTGCTC
>NZ_JBTWMV010000183.1:0-350 GCF_054850255.1 Streptomyces sp. 7R007
TCGGGGTTGGTGCCCGACTGGGTCACGGGGACCACCTGGAAGCGCTGGGCGGCGGTGCCGTTGCAGGTGTACTGCACGAACTGCACGCTGTCGGCGATCGAGGCCCCGGGGTCGTCCAGGCACTTGCCGCTGTTGCGGTTGACGAAGTGGTAGGCACCGCCGCCCTCGTCGACGGGCAGCCACTGCTGGTTGGCGCCGCCGCCGTAACTCCACAGGTGGACCTGGGCGTTGTCGGCGGTGGAGACGTCGGCGACGTCCACGACCTGGTTGGTGTCGCCCGCGTTGTTGATGCGCACGTAGCCGTCACCGGTGGCCGTGAAGCTCCACCGCTGCGCGGTGGTGCCGTTGCA
>NZ_JBTWMV010000184.1:0-349 GCF_054850255.1 Streptomyces sp. 7R007
AGACGGCCCCTACGGCGACTACTACGTGTGGGCCGACGACGACAAGCAGTTCCCCGACGCCCGCATCATCTTCGTCGACACCGAGGCGTCCAACTGGACCTTCGACCCGGTGCGCAAGCAGTACTTCTGGCACCGCTTCTTCTCCCACCAGCCGGACCTCAACTACGAGAACCCGGCCGTGCAGGAGGAGATGATCTCCGCGCTGCGCTTCTGGCTGGACCTGGGCATCGACGGCTTCCGCCTGGACGCGGTGCCCTACCTGTACCAGCAGGAGGGCACCAACTGCGAAAACCTTCCGGCAACGCACGAGTTCCTCAAGCGGGTGCGCAAGGAGATCGACGCGCACTAC
>NZ_JBTWMV010000185.1:0-349 GCF_054850255.1 Streptomyces sp. 7R007
ATACATGGCGTCGATCTCGCGGCGGACGCGCCGCAGGAACTCGTGGGTGGCCGGCAGGTTCTCGCAGTTGGTGCCCTCGGCGGCGTAGAGGTAGGGCACCGCGTCCAGGCGGAAGCCGTCGATGCCCAGGTCCAGCCAGAAGCGCAGGGCGGCCAGGATCTCCTCCTGGACGCGGGGGTTTTCGTAGTTCAGGTCGGGCTGGTGGGAGAAGAAGCGGTGGAAGTAGTACTGGCCGCGCATCGGGTCGAAGGTCCAGTTCGAGGTCTCGGTGTCGACGAAGATGATCCGCGCGTCCGGGTATGCCTTGTCGTCGTCGGCCCACATGTAGTAGTCACCGTAGGGGCCGTCG
>NZ_JBTWMV010000186.1:0-345 GCF_054850255.1 Streptomyces sp. 7R007
TCAGCGAAGCGGATTCGTGCCGCTGAGCGATCAGCAGGGCACCGCGCTGTTCGACATGGCCTTCGAGGACGGCGGTGCCCACCTGGTGGCGGCGCACTTCGACCGGCGTGCGCTGGCCGGACAGCAGCCGGAGGCGGTCCCCGCGATGATGCGGGCGCTGGTGAACACGGCCGCGGGCCGCAAGCGGCCGGTCGCCGGGTCCGGTGAGACGTCCGGCGACCTGACGAGGCGGCTGGCCGGTCTGCCCGAGGCCGAACGGCACCGGGTGCTGCTGGACCTCGTACGCTCGCACGCCGCCGCGGTGCTCGGTCATCGCGACGCGGACGCGGTGCGCGCGGACGCCGC
>NZ_JBTWMV010000187.1:0-345 GCF_054850255.1 Streptomyces sp. 7R007
GCGACGTGCCGGGCTGCGGCCCTTGCAGACCGACCACGCCCTCGCCTTGCTGGACGCGGCCGTGGGCGACGGGCGCGCGTTCCTGGCCGCGGCGGACCTGGACACGGCCGCGCTGGCCGCCCTGCCCGCCGAGGCCGTGCCCGGCATCCTGCGCGAGCTCGCCACCGGGAGCGTGCGCCGCCGGACCGCGGCCGCCGCCCAGGCGCGGTCCGGCGGCGAACTCGCGGCGCACCTCGCCGGGTTGGACGCCGAGGGACGGCAGCGGACCCTGCTCGGGCTGGTCCGCGAGCAGGCGGCCGCCGCTCTGGGGCATTCCGACGTCGGAGCGGTGCGCTCCGACGCCCA
>NZ_JBTWMV010000188.1:0-338 GCF_054850255.1 Streptomyces sp. 7R007
CCGGTGGTCTCCGCGGTGTCGATGTGCAGGTAGAAGGTGAAGGTGGCCTTGCAGCCGCTGGGGATGGTCACCGACTGCGAGAGCGTGTCGGTGTGGCTGGAGCCGTAGCCGTCCAGCCAGGCGTAGTAGGAGCCGCCGTGGGCGCTCTCCCCGCTGTCGTTGGTGATCACGCCGCTGGTGGAGGTCCAGGTGGTGCTGCCCGACTCGAAGCCGGCGTTGCCCAGCAGCTGCGCGGAGGTGCAGGTGCCGCCGCCGGAGGAGCTGACCGTCCAGGTGAAGGAGGCCGATCCGGAGGCGCCCGTGCTGTCCGTCGCCGTGACGGTCGTGCTGTAGGTGCC
>NZ_JBTWMV010000189.1:0-316 GCF_054850255.1 Streptomyces sp. 7R007
TCGTCCCGCGCCAACCGCTCTTACCTGCGAAGACGCGGGATCAAGGCAGTCATTCCGGAGAAGAGGGACCAGGCCGCCAACCGGAAGAAGAAGGGCCGCCGGGGCGGCCGGCCCACCTGCCACGACAGTGATCTTTACAAGGAGCGGAACACGGTCGAGCGGCTCATCAACAAGCTGAAGGCCTGGCGGGGCATCGCTACTCGATACGACAAGTCGCCCGAGAGCTACCTCGCCGGCCTCCACCTCCGTGCCTCAATGATCTGGATCAACGACCTGCTGAAGGCAACTGGCTGATCACAACGTCACACAGGCCCTA
>NZ_JBTWMV010000019.1:0-156877 GCF_054850255.1 Streptomyces sp. 7R007
ACCGGGCGATGGACAAGAACGAGTTCGACGGACTCATGTACGGCAACGCCCTGCCCCAGGGCCGGTCGTACCAGGGCTTCTCGCCGACCCGCGAGTACTCCGAGGCCTACATCACCGGCAACGCGAAGAAGCCGACCAGCCACCTCGTCGAGTTCTACCGGCCCTCCCCGACCCGGCCGGACGGCAGCGAGATCCCGGAGCTGGACAAGCTGCTGAAGGCCGCGGGCGCCGGCGAGAAGGGCGAGGACGGGATCATGTCGACGGCCGTCGGCGATGCCGCCACGTATCCGCCGGAGGTGCTGGAGAACACCCGGAAGAAGGCGAAGCGGACGGCGGCCGTGGACGAGCTGAACGAGGCCATCGCGCAGGCCGAGGCGGATCTGGCCGACCCGAAGAAGCAGAAGTTCCACAAGTCGCGGCAGAAGACGCTGGCCGCCAAGAAGGCGGAGCTCGACAAGATCACCGCCAGGCCCGAGCCGTACCCAGCCAAGGGTGACGCGGTCAAGGCCCTGAACCAGGCGCTGGCGAGCGGCGAGGTCGCCTGGCGTCTGATCACCTTCCGCTCCACGGTGTAGGGACCGCCGGCCGGCCGTACGGGACGCCGGTCCGCGGTGTGGCGCCGGTCTGCCCCTGAGGGCAACGGCACTGCCCCCGGACCGGCCCCCGGGGACGTTTCGACGGGTGCCGCGCGCGCGTGAGGCTGAGGGCGGTCCTGTCTCGTACCCCGAGGAGAGCAGAGCATGCCGTCCTACCTGTCGCCCGGCGTCTACGTCGAGGAGGTGGCCAGCGGCTCGCGTCCCATCGAGGGGGTGGGCACGTCGGTCGCCGCCTTCGTGGGTCTCGCGCCGACCGGCCCGCTGAACGAGCCGACGCTGGTGACCAACTGGAGCCAGTACGTGGCGGCCTTCGGTGAGTTCACCGACGGGTACTACCTCGCGCACTCCGTCTACGGCTTCTTCAACAACGGCGGTACGGCCGCGTATGTCGTCCGCGTGGGCGGCTCGGCCGAGGACGCCGCCGCCGTCGCCGGTGGCGCGCCCGCCGCGGTGAACGGCTCCACCGCCCCGGCCGCGCTGCCGGCCGGCGAGCCGGTGCAGCTGGGCACCTTCCAGGTGACCGCCACCGCGCCCGGCAACCTGAGCGTCGAGGTCGCCGACCCGGAGGGCGAAGGCCCCGCCGAACGCTTCAAACTGCTGGTCAAGGACGGCGACAAGACCGTCGAGACCTTCGACGTGACCGCCAAGAAGGGCGGCCGCAACTACGTGGTCACCCAGGTCAAGGAGCGGTCCAAGCTCATCACCGTGACCGAGGCCGCGCCGGCCGCGCAGCTGGCCCGCCCGGACAACCAGACGGTGGCGCTCGCGGCCCCGGCGTCCGCGCCCGCCGTACCCGACCAGGCGGCGGAGGCCCCCCACCCCGGTCCCGCCCAGTACCTCGGCGACTCCGCCGACCGCACCGGTTTCGGCGGTCTGGAGGCGGTGGACGAGGTCTCCATGGTCGCGGTGCCCGACCTGATGGCCGCCTACCAGCGCGGCGCGATCGACCTGGAGGCCGTGAAGGCGGTCCAGCTCGGTCTGATCGCGCACTGCGAGCTGATGGGCGACCGGGTCGCCGTCATCGACCCGCCGCCGGGCCTGAACGCCCGTCAGATCCGCGTCTGGCGGCAGGAGACGGCCGGCTACGACTCCAAGTACGCGGCCCTGTACTACCCGTGGATCAAGACCTTCGACCCGGCCGTCGGCCAGTCCCGGCTGATCCCGCCGAGCGGTCACATCGCCGGCATCTGGGCGCGCAACGACTCCGAGCGCGGCGTGCACAAGGCGCCCGCCAACGAGGTCGTGCGCGGTGCGGTGGACCTGGAGACCCAGATCACCCGCGGTGAGCAGGACCTGCTCAACCCGATCGGCGTCAACTGCATCCGCGCGTTCCCCGGCCGGGGCATCCGCGTCTGGGGCGCGCGGACGCTGTCGTCGGACCCGGCCTGGCGCTACCTCAACATCCGCCGGTACTTCAACTACCTGGAGGAGTCGATCCTGATCGGCACCCAGTGGGTGGTGTTCGAGCCGAACGACCACGCGCTGTGGGCCCGTATCCGGCGCAACATCTCGGCGTTCCTGGTCAACGAGTGGCGCAGCGGCGCCCTGTTCGGGCAGCGGGCCGAGGAGGCCTACTACGTCAAGTGCGACGAGGAGACCAACCCGCCGGAGTCGGTCGACCTGGGCCGGGTCGTCTGCGAGATCGGCATCGCGCCGGTCAAGCCCGCCGAGTTCGTGATCTTCCGGCTGGCCCAGTTCTCCAGCGGCAGCGGGGAGTTGGAGGAGTAGGCCCGGCCTCCGCCTCCGCGCCCCCCATTTCCAGACGGTCAGAAGGACAAGGAACACATGAGTCTCCAGCCGGGTGACGCCCTCACCTCACACAACTTCGGGCTGCAGATCGACGGCGTGATGGTCGAGTACCTCGCCGAGGTCAGCGGTCTGAGCATCGAGCAGGACGTCATCACGTACCAGCAGAACACCCCCAACGGCCAGAACGTGGTCAAGAACCTGCCGGGTGTGAAGAAGAACGGCACCTGCACGGTGGTCCGCGGCATGACCCAGTCGGCGTCGTTCACGCAGTGGATCAACGAGTCGATCAACGGCCAGATGACCACGGCCCGCAAGAACGCGTCGATCATCATGATGGACTTCCAGAACAACCCGGTGAAGCGCTACCACCTGCGCAACGCCTGGTGCAACAAGATCGACGCGAGCACGGTCAAGGCCGGTGAGGCGTCCGCGCTCACCGAGACCGTGACGATCTCGTTCGAAGAACTGGTCATCGAGTAATGCGGCGTACGGCTGCCAGGAGCGCCGGCGCCGTCGCCTACTCCGGCGCGAACGCGGCGGAGGCGGCGGAGGCGGGCGTGGAACTGCCGGGCCCGGAGGCGACACCGGCCCCGGCGGCTCCCGCCCCCGCCGCCGTGCCGCAACGGGAGTCGCTGCGCACCGAGTTCGCCTTCCAGCTCCCGCGCGGTTACGTCGACGAGTCGGGCACCGTCCACCGGGACGGGGTGATGCGGCTGTCGACGGCGCGGGACGAACTGGTCCCGCTGCGTGACGTGCGCGTCCAGGAGAACCCGGCGTACCTGTCCGTGGTCCTCCTGGGCCGGGTCATCACCCGCCTCGGGACGCTGCCCATGGTCCACGACGGCATCGTGGAGAACATGTTCGCCTCCGACCTGGCGTTCCTGCAGGACTTCTACCGCCAGATCAACGCGGAGGGCCACACCCGCGCGGCCGTGGAGTGCCCGCACTGCTCGGAGCCCTTCGAGGTGGAACTCGGCGGGAGCCGCCTGGGGGAATCGTGACGTACGCGACCGACCGGCTGCACGAGGAGATCGCGTACGTCGCCTACCACTTCCACTGGAGCATGGAGGAGATCCTGAACCTCGAACACCACGACCGCCGCCGCTACACGAACGAGATCGCGTCCCTGGTGACGCGGAGTGGGGCGGAGGGCTGAGCGGTGGGGTTCCTGGATCGAGTACGGGGGCGCGAGCGCGGACGCGTGAACGCCGACGCCCCCGAGACGGCCGCGGCGGTGCCGCCGGCGTCCGCTTCCGCGGCCGACGGCACCGCGGGCATCCCTGTCGTCGCCGCTTCCTGGGCGAAACTGCCGCCCATCCAACGGGCTCTGGGTCCGGGGCCGGCTGGAGTGGCCGACGCCGGGTTCGGCGGCCGGCTGCCGACGTGGCAGAACCCGGGCTTCATGGCTACGGCGTCCCCGGCACTCCTGGACGGCCGCTCCGGCGCGCTGCTCCCCCACACCGCCCACCCGACGCCGTCCCGCCCGGCCCCGGGCCTCGAAGCACCCAGGGGTCCCCTGCCGTTGGCAGGCCAGGAGCCGACGGTACAGCGAACTCCGGCGGTGCCTTTGCGGGTTCTTCCGGCGCGGGGGGTGGGGGCGACGGGGTCGGTTGCGGGGGCGGGCTCGGGAGCCGGTACGGGTGCGGGCTCGGGAGCCGGTACGGGTGCGGGCTCCGGGGCTCGTATCGGCGCGGGCTCGGGCGGTCGTGCGGGTGCGGGCTCGGGGCTTGGTGCGAGTGCGGCCTCCGGGGGGAACGCGACTGGTTCCGGGGGCTCGGGGGCTCGTGCGGGTGCGGGTTCTGAGGCTCGTACTGGCGCGGACTCGGGGCTTGGCGCGAGCGCGGGCTCCGGAGGGAACGCGACTGGTTCCGGGGGCTCGGGGGCTCGTGCGGGTGCGGGCTCCGGGGCTCGTATCGGCGCGGGCTCGGGCGGTCGTACGGGCGGGGGCTCGGGGCTTGGTGCGAGTGCGGGCTCCGGGGGAAGCGCGACTGCTTCCGGGGGCTCGGGGAGTTCGCAGGGAGCGGTTTCGAGGGGTGGGGCGGACTCGCCTGCGGTTGGGCCCAGCTCGGTGAGCAGTGCGGACGCAATGAGTGCTGGGGCGGCTGCGGTTGGCGGGGCGAACTCGCCTGGTGCTGCGGCAACTCCGGGTGGCCGGATGGGCTCGCGGAGCGCCGGCTTGGGTTCCGGGGCGCGGACGATCTCGCGGGCCATCGGTACGGCGTTGAGGCGCGGGACCAAGTCGGCGGTGCCTGGTAGGACTTCGGGAGGAAAGGCCGACTCGTCGGAGGCCGGCGGGGCTTCAGGGGCTGAGGCCGTCACCAAGCCGACGGCTGTCGGGGAGACTTCCGTGCGTGGAGCCACCTCGACGGCTGCCGGGGTGGCTACGGGGCGTGGGGTCGTCTCACCCGCCACCGGGGGGACTTCGCGGGGCGCCGCGAAGTCACCTGCCGTCGCGAAGGGTACGAAGCCGGAAACGATCTCGCGTGCCACCGGGACGGCTCCAGGAGGCGCCCCTAGCTCTCCCGCCGCCACCCCTTCGGCCTCGGGCACGCGAGCCATCTCGCGTGCCACCGGCGCGGCTTCAGGAAGCGCCCCGAGCTCTCCACCGGCTACCGCCTCCTCTTCGCCCTCGGGAAACGGAGCCTTCCCGCGTGCCGTCAGGCCGACTTCAGGAAGCACCCTAAGCGGGCCCTCTACCACTGCCTCCTCGACTTCGGGAAGCGGAGCGATCCCGCCTGCCACCGGCGCGGCATCAGGAAACGCCCCGAGCGCGCCGGCTGCCACCGCCTCCTCGACTTCGGGAACCGGAGCGATCCCGCCCGCCACCGGCACGGCTTCAGGAAACGCCCCGAGCGCTCCCGCTGGCACCGCCTCCTCGACTTCGGCAACGGAAGCAGTTCCGCCCGCCACCCGCGCGGCATCAGGAAGCACCCCGAGCTCTCCGCCGGCTACCGCCTCCTCGGCTTCGAGGCCGATCGCAATCTCGCGTGCCGTCGTGGCGGGCCCGCAGGCCGGCCGTACAGCTCCGCTGACACGCGTGCCCCCAGTAGCCGCCGGGAACCTGAGGGTCCGTCCCGTCGCGAGAGCCATCGCGCCGTCAGCCACCGGGGCGGCGTCGGGAGCCGAGCGTTCCTCGACGGCCGGTACCCCCTCGCAGGCGAACTCGGCTGAGGACACGACCACGACGTCACCGTCCAGCACGCCCACGGAGGCCCGTGCAGCCTCGGTCCCCGCCACGCCCGCGCGGACGGCGCCGGCCCCCGTCTCACCGACGAACGCGCCCCAGGGAGCAGGCACGGCCCCCCAGACCAGCGTGTCTCCGGCCCCCATCCCGATCTCACGTGCCACGGCGACCAGCACCCCCGGCACCCCCTCGCACAGGACCGCGGCCCCCAAAACGGGCACTGCCTCCCAGGCAACCCCCGCGGTCCCGTCGAGCGACGCCCTCACTCCGCTCCCGCAATCCAGCACCCCCGGCGGCGAACGCACGCCCTCGAAGACCGCCACCACCTCCCCGACCCCCATCCCGATCTCGCGGGCCGGCACAACCACCACCCCAGACGCACTCCCCCACACGAACACGCCCCCCAAGACCGCCACGCCCGCACCCAACCCGGCACCCGCGCCCCACACCACCCCAACCCCCATCCCGATCTCCCGAGCCACCGCGACCGGCACCCCCGGCACCCCCGGCACACCCGCGCAAACCAGCACCACCCCGGGAACGGCCACGGCGCGTGCAAGCGAGCCCCACACCACCGGCCCGTCCTCGCCCCCCACCGCAGAACCCCCCACCCTCCAGCGGACGAGCACCTCCCCGGCACCAGCCGCCGACTCACCTGCGAGCACGCCTCGGGAACCCATCAGCGGACCGCCCCTCAACCCGGCCCCCACCACCGCCAACCCAGTCGGCGCCCCGCTCCCCCACCTGCAGCGCGCCACTGCCCCCGCAACTCCCCCGCCGCCCGCCCCTGCCCGCAGGTCGGCCGCCTCGCCCCCCGCACTCCAGCAACGCACGCTGCGCGTGGCACGCACGACCACTCCCCCGAGCCGTAAGGAGGAAAGCGCCCCCACCGTCACCTCCACCCCCCGCGTCGGCCTGGGCGCCCCCCTCTCCTCGGCCCTCACGCCGACCCAGACCCCCGCCGCCCCCACGGCCCCCCGCCGCCCCTCCCTCGGCGCCCCGCTCACCCCTCTCCAAGCGCCGCAGACCCCTGCCAGCCGGCCCCCCACCATCCAGCGCGCCGCGAAACTCACCAAGCCCAAGCCCAGGCCCCGGAACAACCCCACGCCCAACCCGGCCCACACCGCCACCAGCGCCCTCGCCGCAGCCGCCGCGGCCACGGTCGCCGGCACCCTCCCCACGCCCGCCACCCCCCGCGTGGATTCCCCACCCCCGTACACCCCCACCACCACACCACCGCCTCCCTACACCGCCGTCCCGGTCGCCGCTTCCGCCTCCGCCCCACCGTCCGCGCCCCCACCCCCCTACACCCCGACCCCCGCCAACACCTTCGACCCCCGTGACCTCACCGACTTCCAGCTCGACGAGCTCGTGCACCGCATCATCGGCCGCATCACCCGTCTCATCCGCACCGAACTCCGCCTGGACCGCGAACGCGTGGGCAGACTCCGCGACCCCCGCAACTGACCGCCTCCGCACGTGACCCCCCCTCGGCCCCGACCGCCCGCTCCCGCCCCAGGCACGACAGAAAGGCCCACCCGCGATGCCCCGCCAGGACCCTGGTTCCACCATCTGGTTCACCCTCAGCATCGACGGCGAGAGCCTCGGCTACTTCAACGGATGTGAAGGGCTGTCCTCCCAGGTGGAGGTCGAACACCGCCAGGAGGGCGGCAACAACGGCTTCGTCTGGCAGCTGCCGACCCGCGTGACGTTCTCCACGATCCGCCTGACCCGCCCCCTCACCCCGGACACGGCGAAGGTCGCCAAGTGGATCTCGTCCGTGCAGACCGGCATCAAGCGCCCCACCGCCCAGATCGCCGCCCTGCGCGCCGACGGCTCGGAGGTCGCGCGGTGGGGGCTGATCGACGTGCTGCCCGTGAGCTGGACCGGTCCCACCCTCGACCCCGCCAACCCGGCCGTGGCCACGGAGGTCCTGGAGATCGCCCACCACGGCTTCACGGACTGAGGGGCCAGAGGACGAGTAGGACGAGGGAAAGGACACCGGCCATGGCCAAGGGCAGCGGCAGGAGCGGCGCCGGCAAGAGCCTCGTACGCGCCACGCTCACCATCCACGAACCGCCGGTCGGCGACAGCACCACGCCCGGCGGGATCATCACGACCTTCGGTTTCGACTTCAACCCGGCCCAGCTGTCGCTGACCCGCCGCGCGCAGTGGAAGACGACGCCCGCGCAGATCGAACGGGACGGCGCGCTCCCGGAGTTCATGGGCGCCGAGCCGCGGGAGATGAGCGTGGAGATCTTCCTCGACACCTCCGACGAGCCGACCAGCAACACCGTGCTGAAGAAGGTCGAGTCGCTGCTGGAGTGCTGCGAGGTGACCACGCAGAGCATCGCCGCCAAGCAGCCCTCGCCGCCGTGGGTGGTCTTCGAGTGGGGGTCGTTCTCGACGGCCCGCTTCACGGCGTACGTCAGCTCGGTGGAGGCCGCCTACTCCCTGTTCGGGACGACCGGCGTGCCGATCCGGGCCACCTGCCGGCTCCAGCTGCACGAGATCCCCAGCAAGACCAAGGGGCAGAACCCGACGTCCGGCGCGCTCACCGCCCAGCGCGTGCACCGCGTCGTGGCCGGCGACTCGCTGCAGTCGCTGGCCTGGCGGGAGTACGGCAACGCCGCCGCCTGGCGGTCCATCGCCGAGGCGAACGGCATCGACGACCCGGCCCACCTGCCCACCGGCACCGAACTGGTGCTGCCGGCCGCCGAGGAGGTGCGTGCCTGATGGTGCGCGCGGCCTTCTCGAACGTCGTCGACGTCCGCATCGGCGGCGCCAAGCTGCCCCCGGAGTACGCGCGGGCGCTGGTCGACAGCTGGGTGGACCAGGGCGTGGGGGTGCCGGCCGCGTTCCGGCTCACCTTCCGCGACCCCTACCGGCACATCCTCGGCAAGCTCGGCGTGAAGTTCGGCACCAAGGTCTCCATCGCCCCGGTCTCCGACGGCAAGGGCGCCGCCGATCCGCTGCTGACCGGCGAGGTCACCGGCCTGGAGGCCGACTACGACGGCACCGGCACGTTCACCGTGATCCGCGGCTACGACTTCGGGCACCGCCTGCTGCGCCAGCGCCGGGTCGCCGCCTACCGCAACCAGAGCGCGTCGGACATCGCCCGCAAGCTGGCCGCGCAGGACGGGGTGCCCGTCGGGCGGATCGAGTCGACGAAGACGGTGTACGAGTTCATCAGCCAGTCCAACGTCAGCGACTGGGACTTCCTCGCGCGGCTCGCCGACGAGAACGAGATGGTGATGTCGGTCGACGCGGACGGCCGATTCCAGTTCGTGAAGCCGAAGCCGTCGTCGGGCGCGCCCTCCCCGGAGACGGACGGCGACAAGAGCCCGTTCGTGCTCCAGGCCGGGCACGACATCCTGCGGCTGCGGGCCGCGGTGACCGCCGCCGACCAGGTCGGCAGGGTCGAGGCGCGCGGCTGGGACGTCACGACGAAGAAGAAGCTGACCGCCACCGCGCCGGCCACCGCCAACCCCGGCATCCAGATCGGCAGTTCGCCGGGCGAGGCGGCCGGGAAGTTCAAGACGGCCAAGCTCGTGGAGACGGGCACGCCCTACGACAAGCAGAGCGAGGTGAAGTTCGCCGCGGACTCCCTCGCCGACGACGTCACCGGCTCGTTCGCCGAGCTGGAGGTCGTCGCGCGCGGAAACCCCAAGCTGCGCCCGGGAGTTCCGGTGGCCCTCGCCGACGTCGGGGACCCCTTCGAGGGCAAGTACACCGTCACCTCCGTCCGGCACGTCTTCGGCGATGGCACGCACTACGAGGCGTGGGTGACGGTCAGCGGGCGGCAGTGGCGGTCCCTGTACGGGCTGGCCTCGGGGGGCGGCGACAGCGCGCCGCGGCTGCCCAGCGTGGCCAACGCGCTGGTGACCGACGTCAACGACCCGCTGAAGCAGGGGCGGGTGAAGCTCCAGTTCCCGTGGCTGGACGACACCTACGTCAGCGACTGGACGCGGACCGTGCAGCTGGGCGGCCTGGGCGGCGGCGGGATCTTCCCGCTCGACGTCAACGACGAGGTGCTGGTCGCCTTCGACCGGGGTGCCCTGGACCACCCGTTCGTGATCGGCGGGCTCTACAACGGCCGGGACAAGCCGACCGTGGTCAGCGATGTGCCGCTGCACGACGCCGTGCGCAAGAAGGCCAGCCGGCACACCGTCTCCGACCGGGACGGCAACCGCATGGACCTGCTCAGCCAGAAGACCGGTCTGCGCAAGCAGGGCGTGCGGCTGATCTCCGGGGACAAGCAGCTGACCATCAACCTGGACCGGACGAAGACCGAGATCGTCATCGACAGCAAGGGCTCGGTCACCATCAAGGGCAGCCGGAGCGTGAGCGTGGAGGCCGGCACCGACCTCACGCTCAGCGCCCGGCGCGCCCTGACCATCAAGAGCGGCGGCCCGCTCAGCATCCAGGGCGGCGGCATGGTCAACGTGCGGGCCGCGGGCGAGATCGGGGTGAACGCGGTCGGCGCGCTGAACCTGAGCGCCGCGGGCGCCGCGAACCTCACGGGCGGGGCGACCGTGCAGGTCACGTCGGCCGTCAACACCACGATCAAGGCGCCGACCACGATGGTCGCCTCCCCGGTGTTCGGCGTCACGACCATCCCGGTGCCGATGGTGATCCCGTGACCGATTCCACGACATGCGGAGGGTATTCCTGATGGCCGAGCAGTTCGTCGGCTCCGGCTGGTCGTTCCCGCTGCGCATCGGGCCGACCGGCGGGATCGCCCTGGTCAGCGGGGAGCGGGAGATCGAGGAGTCGATCCGGCTGATCCTGTCGACCGCGCCGGGCGAGCGCCCGATGCGGCCCGACTTCGGCTGCGCGATCCACGACCTGGTCTTCGCGCCGGTCAACGAGCAGACCGCGGGCCGCATCCAGCACGCGGTGCACGTCAGCCTCGACCGCTGGGAGCCGCGGATCGCGGTCGACGACGTCGAGGTGACGGCCGGCTCCGACCAGAGCGTGCTGTACATCGACGTCCGCTACTCGATCCGCGGCACCAACAACCCGCGCTCCCTGGTCTTCCCGTTCTACGTCATTCCGTCCCACGACGAGCCGGACGGCGCCGCGCCGGCTCCTGAAAGCGACCGCTGATGGCCCTGCCCTCCCCCAACCTCGACGACCGCCGCTTCCAGCAGTTCGTCGACGACGCCAAGCGCTACATCCAGCAGCGCGCCCCGGAGTGGACCGACCACAACGTCTCCGATCCCGGCGTCACCCTCGTCGAGACGGTCGCGCACATGGCCGACCAGATCGTCTACCGGCTCAACCGGGTGCCGGAGAAGAACCATCTGGCGTTTCTGGACCTGGTCGGGATCACCCTGTTCCCGCCGTCGGCGGCGCGCACGGACGTGACGTTCTGGCTGTCGGCGCCGCAGGAGGAGGCGATCACCGTGCCGGTGGGCACCGAGACCGCCACCCTGCGCACGGAGGGCGAGGAGGCGGTCGTCTTCGCCACCGAGCGTGAACTGGTCGTCGTACCGTGCGAGCTGCGGCATCTGCTGGTGCAGCACAAGGGTGAGGCGGCGGTCGACCGGACACCCGAACTGGCCGACGGCAAGGACCTGTTGTGCTTCTCCGAGTCGCCCGATCCGGGCGACTGCATGCTGCTCGGGCTGACCAACGCCGTGCCGCACTGCGCGGTCTCCCTGGACCTGGACAGCCGGGTGGACGGCGTCGGCGTGGACCCGCGTCAGCCGCCGCTGGTGTGGGAGGCGTGGACGGCGGACGGCTGGCAGCCCTGCGAGGTCGACCGGGACGGCACGGGCGGCCTCAACCGGCCCGGCGAGGTGGTCCTGCACGTCCCCGGCGGTCACGTCCTGTCCCGCAACGCCGGGCAGGAGGCGGGCTGGCTGCGCTGCCGGGTGACCGAGCCGCTGCACGGCCAGCCGTTCTACACCACCTCGCCGACGGTCCGCTCCGCGGAGGCCTTCACCATCGGCGGCACCACGGGCGCCGTCCACGCGGAGACCGTGTACGACGAGGCGCTCGGCGAGTCGACGGGCCTGCCCGGGCAGCGCCTGCGGCTCGCGCACGCCCCGGTGGTCGGCGACGACCCGCCGGTGCTGCTGCAGACCGCCGAGCACGACGGCTGGGTGGACTGGCAGGTCGTGCCCAACTTCGCCGCGTCCGGGCCGTACGACCGTCACGTCACCCTCGACGCCACCACCGGCGAGATCGCCTTCGGTCCGGCGGTGCGCGAGCCGGACGGCTCGCTGCGCCAGTACGGCACGGTCGCCCCCAAGGGCGCGCCGATCCGTGCCCGCCGCTACCGCACGGGCGGCGGCCGGGCCGGGAACGTGGCCCGGGGCGCGGTGCAGATCCTGCGCACCTCCATCCCGTACGTCTCCGAGGTCGTCAACCGCGAGGCCGCGCGCGGTGGCGTGGACGGGGAGACGGTGGAGGAGGCGAAGGTCCGCGCGCCGATCACGCTGCGCGCCCAGGAGCGGGCGGTGACCCTGCGGGACTACGAGGAGCTGGCCCGCCGTGCCGCCCCGGAGACCGCGCGCATCACCTGCCTGGAGGGCGAGGAGGGCGAGCACGGAGCGTATGCCGTACGGGTGTTGGTGGTGCCGCAGGCGGTACCGGACCCCGGCGGGCGGCTGCGCTTCGAGCAACTGGTGCCCGGCGACGCCCTGTTGGACCGCATCAGCCGCTACCTCGACGAACGGCGGCTGATCGGGACGAGGTTGGCGGTGGGGCCGCCGTACTACCAGGGGGTGACGGTGGTGGCCACGGTGCACGCGTTCAAGGGCGTGGACACCGATCGGGTACGGCGTGAGGCGCACGACGCCCTGTACCGGCACCTCGATCCGCTGACCGGCGGCGCGAACGGCACGGGCTGGCCGTTCGGCCGTCCCGTGCAGTCGGGTGAGGTGTTCGCGGTGCTCCAGCGGGTGCCGGGGGTCGAGCTGGTGGACCAGGTGGTGCTGCACCCGGCGGACCCGCTGACGGGCAAGCGGGGGGAGGCGACGGACCGTATCGACCTGTCCGCTCCCTCCCTCGTCTTCTCCTTCGACCACCGCGTCCGGGTGATCGGGGACGGCGCCTGATGAGAGGTTCCATCGACGGCCTGGGTTCCTCGGCGCCCATCGGCACGATGCTGCCGGCGGTGTTCGCCGACGACGACTTGGCCCTGCGGTTCGTGGGCGGGCTCGACGACGTCATGGCGCCGATCCTGAGCGTGCTCGACTGTCTCGACACCTACTTCCGGCCGTCCCTCGCGCCGCTCGACTTCGCCCAGTGGCTGGGCGGTTGGGTCGGCGCGGAGACCGACGGCAGCGAGCCGGAGCCGCTGCTGCGGGCGGCGGTCGCGGCGGCGGCGTACCTGCACCGGGTGCGCGGTACGCGGCGCGGGCTGGCGGAGGCGGTGCGGCTCGCGTTCGGCGTGGAGCCGGAGATCGACGAGAGCGGCGGCGCGACGTGGAGCGCGCGCCCGCTCGGGTCCTTCCCCGGCGCCCCGCGCCCCCACCTGCACGTCCGCCTCAGCCTGCCCGACCCCACCCCCGCGGACCACCACCGCCTGGACGCCCTCGTGGCCGCCGCCCGCCCCGCCCACATGCCGTACACGGTCCAGGTGACCGCCGCCGCTCCCGCCGAAAGGATCCCCGAGAGATGACGACCACCCAGAACTGCGCCGAATGCGGCACCCGCGCGGAACCGGGCCAGTCGTTCTGCGACGCCTGCGGGGCCGTGCTGAGCTGGACCGACCGTGCGAAGGCGGCGGCCGCCGCGGCCACGGCGCCCACGAGGACACCGGAGCAGACCGTTTCCGCCGGGGCGGACGGCACCGGTCCCACCGAAGCACCCCGCGCACCGGCCGACGCCACGCCGATACCGCCCCAGCGCACGGCCACCCCCGACGACGCCACGGGCGCCGACGCGGCGCACGGGCCCGGTGCGCCCGTGACCACCGGCACACACGACGACAGCGCGACGGCGGAGCAGGACCCGGCGCCCGGGACACGTCACGCCCCGGTCCACGCATCCCAGGCCGCCCGCTCACACCCCGGCGACGCGGCCACCGACGCCCCGGCAGGCGGCTCGGCGCACGGCGCAGGCGTCCCCGGGAGCGCCGGCGGCACCGCTCCCGGCGGGGCCGCCCTTTCCGCGTCGGGCGGGACCGCCTCGGCGGCGGACTCCGCCCACCCGGGTGCCGGCGGTGACGGCTCCGCGCCCGGCTGGGACGCCTTCTCCCCGCAGGACGGCGGTACGGGGCCGGCGCCCACGCCCCGCGACCTGCCGGCCTCGCCGACGGCACCGACGCCCGCCCCCGGCGCCGCCGCCAACAGCCACGCCACCGCACCGGACACGGACGGCGCCTCCCACCCCGGCACCGCCCCCGACGAGACCGCCCCCACGCAGCCGGTCCCCGCCTCGGCCCCGGTGCCACCCCCGTCCCCCGTGGACGAGACCGCCCCCACCCAGCCCGTACCGGCCTCCGCAGCCCCGCCCGTGGCCCCCGTCACCCCCACGACCGACGCCACCGACCGCGCCCGGCGTCTCCTCATCCCCGTCGCCGACCCCGAGCCGCGCCCCTCCGCGACCCCCTCCGTCGCCCCGGTGCTGCCGGGTCGGCCCACACCTCAGCGGCCGCAGGCCGTGCGGGCGCCCGGGGAGGAGCTCGGGGCGCACGGCGGGATACCGTGCCCCTGGTGCGCCACGCCCAACCGGCCCGACCGGCACTACTGCGCCCGCTGCGCGATGCCGATGGCCGGCGGCGAGGCCACGCCGGGCCGGCTGCCCTGGTGGCGGCGTCTGTTCGGGGCCGGCCGGGAGGCCCCGTGGGCCGGTGACCGCCCGCGCCTGCGCCGCGCCTTCGACCGCGTGCTGACCTGGCTGGGCGTGGCGATCGCCCTGACCCTGGTGATCGTGCTGGCGGTGAACACCCCCAAGGGCATCCAGGCGGTCCGCGACCACTTCGCCAAGCGGGCCCCGGTCGCCCCGGACCGGGTCAGCGCGTCCCGCTCGTATCCCGGTCACAAGCCCCAGCTGGTGTTCGACAAGCTCAACGACACCTGGTGGGGGCCCGGTGTGTCCGAGTCCGGTCAGGGGCAGTGGATCGAGGCCGGTTTCGACGAGCCGACCCGGCTGCTGGACCTGATCATCACGCCGGGCGTCTCCACCCACGCCGACAAGCTCAACCAGTCGGCGCTCCCGCACCGCCTCAAGGCCACCGTCACCCTGTCCAACGGCAAGACCACCACCCGTGAACTCACCCTCGACCAAGGGGCCGGCGGCCAGCGCGTCGCCTTCCGCGTCGGCGAGGTGAGCAAGGTCCGCTTCACCATCGAGTCCGCGTACGCGACCTCCGCGAGCAAGCAAGTGGCCATCGCGGAGATCGAGTTCTTCGGCCGCTCGAACAACTAGCCGCGGGCATCGCGCCCTTCCCTACAGCCCCACGATCCGGTTCCACCGCTGGGCGAACTCCGTCCGCTCGTTCGCGGCGATGTCCCGGGCGATCGCGAGCCGCCTGCGCATGCCGGCGTCGGGGAAGACCAGCGGGTTCTCGGCGAGGGCGGCGGTGTCCGCGTCCTTCGAGGAGGCGAGGACGTCCTGGGCGGCCGGGACGGGGCAGACGTAGTTCACCCAGGCGGCGAGTGCGGCGGCGACCTCCGGGTCGTAGTAGTGGTCGACGAGCCGCTCGGCGTTCGTCTTGTGCAGGGCGCGGTCGGGGATCATCAGGGAGTCCGCCCACAGCTCCGCGCCCTCCTCGGGGACGACGAAGCGGATGTCGGGGTTGTCGGCCTGGAGCTGGATGACGTCGCCGGAGTACGCCTGGCAGGCCAGGACGTCGCCGCTGACCAGGTCCTTGGTGTAGTCGTTGCCGGTGAAGCGGCGGATCCGGCCGTCGCGGACGTGCTTCTCGACCTGGTCGCACACCGTGTGGTAGTCGTCGGCCGTCCAGCGGGTGATGTCCACGCCGTTGCCCTGCATCAGCAGGGCGAACGCCTCCTCGTAGCCGGACAGCAGGGTCACCCGGCCCTTGAGGTCCTCGGCCCACAGGTCGGAGACGTGGCGTATCTCGCGGCCGAGCTCCCCGCGGTGGTACGCGATGCCGGTGATGCCCGACTGCCACGGCACGGTGTACCTGCGGCCGGGGTCGAAGGCGGGTGAACGCAGCAGTGGGTCCAGGTACTCGGTCACGTTGGGCTGCTCGGACCGGTTCATCTCCTGGACCCAGCCCAGCCGGACGAACCGCGCGCACATCCAGTCGCTGATGACGATCAGGTCGCGGCCGGTCCGCTGGTGGTTCATCAGGGCGGGGCTGATCTTGCCGAAGAACTCGTCGTTGTCGTTGATCTCCTCGACGTAGTCGACGGCGATCCCGGTGCGCTTCTCGAAGGCCGCCAGCGTCGGCCGGCGGTTGGGATCGTCGGCGTCGGCGTCGATGTAGAGCGGCCAGTTCGCCCAGGTCAGCTTCTTCTCGGTGGCGGAGAGGTCGGTGCCGGCGCGGTCGCCGGGCCGCACGTAGGCCGCGGGCACCCCACAGCCGGCCAGGCCGGCGAGCGCCGCACCCCCGCCGAGCGCGCGCAGGAGCCGGCGGCGGGAGACGGAGGGCCGCGGCGGCGGAGGCGTTCTGGGTGTGAGGGGCATGGCCGCAGCATGCCGGTGTCGCCTGTGCCCGGACAATCGACGCTGCGTCGAGCACCCGTGCACAGGTCCGACACCCTGTCGATCCGTCAGCCGACGGGCACGGGGCGGCGCGCCGGTGTGTACGGCGGCAGGCTGACCTCCACGGTCAGTCCGCCCCGAGGGCGCGTGTGCGCCCGTACGCGGCCCCCGTGCGCGGCGACGACGGCCGCCACGATGGACATGCCGAGGCCGAGGCCCTCCCGCCTGCGTACCCGGTCCGGGCCGAGCCGGCGGAAGGGCTGGAAGAGGCCCGCCGCCTGGTCCGGCGGGATCACCGGACCGCTGTTCTCGATCCGCAGCGCCGGGCGCCCCGCCGCGTCCAGCCCCGTCCACACGCTCACCCAACCCTCCTCGTTGGCCGGGAGGTTGTGGCGTACGGCGTTGTCGGTGAGGTTCACCACGAGCCGCTCGATCAGCTGCGGATCGCCGAGCACGGGCGCCGGCTCCAGCCGCGCCTCCACCCGCGGCCCCGACACCGGCAGCCGCGCGCGCACCAGTTCCGTCAGGTCGACGAACTCTCGCTGCTCCAGGCCGCGTTGGCTGCGCGCCAGGGTCAGCAGGGCGTCGATCAGCCGTTCCTGCTCCTGTCCGGCCGCCCGCACCCGGGTCAGGGCGGCCCGCAGGGCGTCCGGCGGGGCGTGCGGGTCGGCGAGGGTCACGTCCACGATGGTCTGCTGGAGGGTGAGCGGGGTGCGCAGTTCGTGCGAGGCGTTGGCGACGAACTGCCGCTGCGCCTCGAACGCGCCCTCCAGGCGGGCCAGTACGTCGTCGAAGGTGTCCGCCATGGCCTTCAGTTCGTCGTCGGGGCCGGGCACCGCGAGCCGTTCGTGCAGGTTGTCGGCGGAGATGCGGCGGGCGGTGGCGGTCATGGTGCGCAGCGGCGACAGCACGCGGCCGGCCATCAGCCAGCCGAGCGCGAGGGAGGCCAGCGCCATGACGGCGAGGGCGACCGCGCCCTCGATGAGCAGTTCGTGCAGCTGGTCCCGGCGTACGGCCTCCACGACCGCGCTGACGGTCGGCGGGTCCAGGCTGCCCGCCCCGGTGCCGGGCGTGACGGGTCCGCCGACGGTGACGGCGGCCCGGCCGGCCGCGGAGTGCGCGGCGAGGAGGTAGGTGATGCCCAGCAGCAGGGCCCCGGCCACGACGAACAGCGCGCTGTAGAGGAGGGTGAGCCGCAGCCGGATGCTGCGCGGCCGCCAGCCGAGTGCCGCCCTCACCGGATGCGGTACCCGGCCCGGTCGACCGTCTCGATCAGCGGCGGCTCGCCGAGTTTGCGGCGCAGCCGGCTCACGGTGACCTTCACGGTCTGGCTGAACGGATCGGCGGCCTCGTCCCATGCCCGCTCCAGCAGCTCCTCGGTGGACACGACCGCCCCCTGTGCCCCGAGCAGCAGCTCCAGCACGGCGAACTCCTTGGGGCTGAGCGGCAGTCGGGACCCGTCGCGCAGGGCCTCCCGGCGGGCCGGGTCCAGCCGCAGCCCGCCGCGTACCAGGACCGGCGGCAGCGCGGGCTGCGCGCGGCGCGCCAACGCCCTTATCCGCGCCACGAGTTCGGCGAAGGCGAACGGCTTGGGCAGGTAGTCGTCGGCGCCCAGCCCCAGTCCCGCGACCCGGTCGGCCACCGTGCCGGAGGCGGTGAGCATCAGCACCCGCGCCCGGCTGCCGCCCGCGGCCAGCCGCCGGCACACCTGGTCGCCGTGGACGCCGGGCAGGTCGCGGTCGAGCACGACGACGTCGTAGCCGTTGACCTCGGCGCGCTCCAGGGCCGTGGGGCCGTCGAAGGCGAGGTCGACGGCCATGCCCTCGCGGCGCAGCCCCGCGGCCACGGTCTCGGCGAGCTCTTCGTGGTCCTCGACCACCAGCACACGCATGGCGTCCACTGTGGCGGGCCGGTGGTTACACGCGCGTAAGAGCGGCCGTTCCGCCGCTGTAACCGTGCGGGGAGTTGCCTGGGCGCCGTCAACGACAGCAGCCACACCTCTGGAGGAACCATGCGTGCTCTGGCGTCCCGGCCGCAGCGGATCGCCCTCGGCATCGCCGTGCTGACGGCCGCGGCACTCGGCACGGTCAGCGCGTCGGCGGCCCAGGCGACCGGCACCACCACGGCCACGACCACCACCACGACCACGGCTTCCGCGCACGCGAAGCCGCACAAGGCGGTCGGCCTGGCGGTGGCCTACCACCCGACCGCGAACGCCCCGGACGACGTCAACGCCGCCAACGACGACTTCGCCGCCTGCATGAAGGACCGGGGCCAGTCGGTCTTCCCGGACTTCCACGCCTCGAAGGACGACGAGGGCCGCGTCCGTCTCGACGTGACCGTCAAGGGCGGCGGCTTCGACCCGACGTCCAAGGCGTACGAGAAGGCCGTCAAGGTCTGCGGCCCGATCCTGGAGAAGGCCGGCATCACCTTCCCGGACCCGGCGGACCTCCCGCCGCTGCCGACGAAGCCGGGCCAGGGCCCCGGGTCGGGCACGACCCGCCACGTCGAACCCGGCACGCCGGCCGAGCCCGGTCTGACGCTGAACACCTGACCCGGGCCAGCCGCCAGGAGGGGGGAAGCGCACGGCCCCGGCGCGCGTTGCCGCGCCGGGGCCGTGCCCATGCGGTGGGGGTTACGCGTCCAGGGACGTCATCACGTGCTTGATCCGCGTGTAGTCCTCGAACCCGTACGCCGACAGGTCCTTGCCGTAGCCCGACTTCTTGAAGCCGCCGTGCGGCATCTCCGCGACCAGCGGGATGTGCGTGTTGATCCACACGCAGCCGAAGTCCAGCTTCTTGGACATCCGCATCGCCCGCCCGTGGTCCTTGGTCCACACGGAGGAGGCGAGCGCGTACTCGACGCCGTTGGCCCACTCCACGGCCTGGTCCTCGTCGGTGAAGGACTGGACGGTGATGACCGGTCCGAAGACCTCCTTCTGGATGATCTCGTCGTCCTGCTTGACGCCGGAGACGACGGTCGGCGCGAAGAAGTACCCCTTGTCGCCGACCCGCTTGCCGCCGGCCTCCACGCGCGCGTGCGCCGGCAGCCGCTCGATGAAGCCCTCGACCTGCTTGAGCTGGTTGGGGTTGTTGAGCGGACCGAACAGCACGTCCTCGTCGTCCGGCTGCCCCGTCTTGGTGTCGGCCGCCGCCTTCGCCAGCGCCGAGACGAACTCGTCGTGGATGGACTCCTGGACGAGGACGCGGCAGGCCGCCGTACAGTCCTGGCCGGCGTTGAAGAAGCCCGCCACGGAGATGTCCTCCACGGCCTTGGCGATGTCCGTGTCCTCGAAGACGACGACCGGCGCCTTGCCGCCCAGCTCCAGGTGGACCCGCTTGAGGTCCTTCGACGCCGACTCGGCCACCGACATGCCGGCCCGTACCGAACCGGTGATGGACGCCATGGCCGGCGTCGGGTGCTCGACCATCAGCCGGCCGGTGTCACGGTCGCCGGTGACGACGTTGAAGACGCCCTTGGGCAGGATGCCCCCGATGATCTCGGCGATCAGCACGGTCGACGCCGGCGTGGTGTCCGACGGCTTGAGCACCACCGTGTTGCCCGCCGCGATGGCCGGCGCGAACTTCCACACGGCCATCATCATCGGGTAGTTCCACGGCGCGACCTGCGCGCAGACGCCGACCGGCTCGCGGCGGATGATGGACGTCATACCGTCCATGTACTCGCCCGCGCTGCGCCCCTCCAGCATGCGCGCGGCGCCCGCGAAGAAGCGGATCTGGTCCACCATCGGCGGGATCTCCTCGGACCGCGTGAGCCCGATCGGCTTGCCGGTGTTCTCCACCTCGGCCGCGATGAGGTCCTCGGCGCGCTCCTCGAAGGCGTCGGCGATCTTCAGGAGGGCCTTCTGGCGCTCGGCGGGGGTCGTGTCGCGCCAGGCGGGGAAGGCCGCGGCGGCGGCGGCCATGGCGGCGTCCACGTCCGCCGGGCCGGACAGCGGCGCGGTCGCGTACGCCTCGCCCGTCGCGGGGTTGACCACCTCGGTGGTCCGTCCGTCGGCGGCGTCCCGGAACTCACCGTCGATGTAGTTGCGCAGACGACGCAGCTCGGTGCTCACTGCCGGCCTCCTGTCAGGTTCTGGTGTCCGATTGCTGAGACATCCCCACCCTAATCCGCCGGCCGACGTTTTCAACACCCCCGATTGCGCGATCGCTGCGAAATCCGCAGGACTCAGTCACGTAAACAACGAATTTCATCGCTCCGCCCTTGCGGAACTGTCGAGACGTCGTGCACAGTGAGCTGGTGGCCAGTCGAAGCGCAGACCAGAGGGACTCCCGCGAGTCCAGGAACGGCACCCCCCACCTGGACGCCGTCTCCCTCGCCATCATCGAGCAGCTCCAGGAGGACGGCCGCCGGCCGTACGCCGCGATCGGCAAGGCCGTCGGCCTGTCGGAGGCGGCCGTGCGCCAGCGCGTGCAGAAGCTGCTCGACCAGGGCGTGATGCAGATCGTCGCCGTCACGGACCCGCTCACCGTGGGCTTCCGCCGGCAGGCGATGGTCGGCATCAACGTCGAGGGCGACGTCGAGAAGATCGCGGACGCGCTGACTGACATGTCGGAAGTCGAGTACGTGGTGATGACCGCGGGCTCGTTCGACATCCTCGCGGAGATCGTCTGCGAGGACGACGACCACCTGCTGGACGTCATCAACAAACGCATCCGGTCACTGCCCGGCGTGCGCTCCACCGAGAGCTTCGTCTACCTCAAGCTCAAGAAGCAGACCTACATGTGGGGAACCCGATAACCGTGAGGACCCGATAACCGTGAGCACCAAGGACCTCAGCCAGACCGCGTACGACCACCTGTGGATGCACTTCACCCGCATGTCCTCGTACGAGAACTCCCCCGTGCCGACGATCGTGCGCGGCGAGGGCACCTACATCTACGACGACAAGGGCAAGCGCTACCTCGACGGTCTCGCCGGCCTGTTCGTGGTCCAGGCCGGTCACGGCCGCACGGAGCTCGCCGAGACGGCCTTCAAGCAGGCCCAGGAGCTGGCGTTCTTCCCGGTGTGGTCCTACGCCCACCCGAAGGCCGTGGAGCTGGCCGAGCGCCTGGCCGACCACGCGCCGGGCGACCTGAACAAGGTCTTCTTCACCACCGGCGGCGGCGAGGCGGTGGAGACCGCCTGGAAGCTGGCCAAGCAGTACTTCAAGCTGGTCGGCAAGCCCACCAAGCACAAGGTCATCTCCCGCGCGGTCGCCTACCACGGCACCCCGCAGGGCGCCCTGTCCATCACCGGCCTGCCGGGCCTGAAGGCCCCCTTCGAGCCGCTGGTCCCGGGCGCGCACAAGGTGCCGAACACCAACATCTACCGCGCGCCGATCTTCGGCGACGACCCGGAGGCCTTCGGCCGCTGGGCCGCCGACCAGATCGAGCAGCAGATCCTCTTCGAGGGCCCGGACACGGTCGCCGCGGTCTTCCTGGAGCCGGTGCAGAACGCCGGCGGCTGCTTCCCGCCCCCGCCCGGCTACTTCCAGCGGGTGCGCGAGATCTGCGACCAGTACGACGTGCTGCTCGTCTCCGACGAGGTCATCTGCGCCTTCGGCCGCCTGGGCACGATGTTCGCCTGCGACAAGTTCGACTACGTCCCGGACATGATCACCTGCGCCAAGGGCATGACCTCGGGCTACTCCCCGATCGGCGCCTGCATCATCTCCGACCGCCTGGCCGAGCCGTTCTACAAGGGCGACAACACCTTCCTGCACGGCTACACCTTCGGCGGCCACCCGGTCTCCGCCGCGGTGGGCCTGGCCAACCTCGACCTGTTCGAGCGCGAGGGCCTCAACCAGCACGTCCTGGACAACGAGGGCGCCTTCCGCGCCACCCTGGAGAAGCTGCACGACCTGCCGATCGTCGGCGACGTCCGCGGCAACGGCTTCTTCTACGGCATCGAACTGGTGAAGGACAAGGCGACGAAGGAGTCCTTCAACGAGGAGGAGACCGAGCGCGTCCTGTACGGCTTCCTCTCCAAGGCCCTCTTCGACAACGGCCTGTACTGCCGTGCCGACGACCGCGGCGACCCGGTCGTCCAGCTCGCGCCGCCGCTGATCTCCAACCAGGAGACGTTCGACGAGATCGAGCAGATCCTGCGCGCGACGCTCACGGAGGCGTGGACGAAGCTCTGATCCTCACGGATTCAGCCGCTTATACGGCCCGGGGCGCACCCGTCCGAGTGACAAGGGTGCCCTCGGGCCGCGTGCTGTCCGGTGTTGCGCCGGTCGCTCCTTAGCGTGCCTGGTAACCGATCGGCCCTGCTTTCGTTCCCCCGCTCGGGGGATTGGCAAGAGGGAACGACAGATCCGAACCGAGGTGTACGCCCATGGAGGCCCCGCCCGACAACGACGTGCTGTGGGCACGGTCCCTGCACTTCACCCACGCCGACGGCTCCCCCGCGCTGGGCGGTGTCTCGCTCGGCGTGCGGGAAGGCGAGATCCTCGCCGTCACCGGCCCGCGCGGCAGCGGCAAGACCACGCTGCTCAGATGCCTGTCGGGGCTCACCCCGGCCGGACGCGGCGAGATCTGGTTCAACAGCGTGCCGGTGCACACGATGGGCCCGGCGACCCGGGAACGGCTGCGCCGCGACCGCTTCGGCTGGATCGACCCGGCCCCCGCGCTCGTCCCCGAGCTGAACGTGTGGGAGAACGCCGCGCTCCCCCTGATGCTGCGCGGCACGGGCCGCCGGCGCGCCAGGACGGCCGCCCTGGAGTGGCTGGAGCGCCTCGACGTCGGCGACCACGCCCGCCGGCGCCCGCACGACCTGACCCAGGCCGAACGCCAGCGCGTGTCGATCGCCCGCGCCCTCGCTCCCGCGCCGACCGTGCTGTTCGCCGACGAGCCGACGGCGCCGCTGCACCGCGCGGACCGGGCGCACGTCCTGCGGACGCTGACCACCGCGGCCCGCTCGCACGGCATCACGGTGGTCCTGGCGACCCACGAGGCGGAGACCGCCGCCCTCGCCGACCGCACGGTGTCGCTCCTGGACGGCCGCCGGGTCCACACCGTCCACCTTCCGCCGATGCCGGAGGCGGAGAGGGGGCCGCGGGGGCGCGGGAGCGGACCGGGCGGCCGGGGGGCCGCGTCGGAAGGCCAGGGGGCCGCGTGCTCGCTCTCCGTCTGACCCGCACCGCCCACCCGGCCGTACACCTGCGCCGCCTGCTGGTGGCCACGGCGTCGGCCGGCACGGGTTTCCTGCTGCTGTGCACCCTCGGCTACGCCCTGAACCACCCCGAGACCCCCTCGGCCTCCCTCCTCCGCCTCGCCTGGTGCCTGACCCCGCTGGCCGCCACGGTCCACCTCGCGGTCGCGGTGGCCCGCACGGACCCCGCGACGAAACCCCGCCCGGGCCTGTCGGCGATCGGCCTGGGCCCCGCCCGCCTGATGGCCGTCTCGGCCACGACGACGGCCCTGTCCTGCACACTGGGCTCGACGCTGGCCCTGCTCGTCTTCCTCCACCTCAGAGGCGACCTGACGGGCATGCCCTTCGACGGCGCCGCGGCGGACGCCCTGGCCGCGAACCAGCCCCTGCCCCTGCCGGCCGCCCTGACCCTGCTCACCCTGGTCCCGGCGATCGCGTCGGCGACGGTGGCCCTGGTCCTGCGCCCGCGGGACGCCCGCCCGGCCGCGACGCGGGGCGCGGGACGCGCGTACGGCCGTTTCGGGGCGTACGGCAGAGCGACGGCACGGGAGACCTTCGGTGCGTACGGCCGCTTCGGCGCCCGTCTGCGCGGTGCCTCGCGCGTCCGGGAGCTACCGCCGTCCGAAGACGAGAGCGAAACGCCTCCCGCGGCGACCCCCGCGCCCCGCACCGCGCCCGCCGGCCTCCCCTGGGGCGCGGCCGTCCTCGCCGCGGGCCTGGCGGTGGAGGCCTACGCCGGCCGCACCGCCGGCCGCCCCACCCTGACCATGCCCGGCGGCCTCACCCACAGCACCCCCGCCCTCCTCCTCGGCCTCACCCTCACCGCCGTCGGCCTCGCCGTCGCCGCCCCCGGTCTCACCCACCTCACCGGCCGCCTCCTGCAGTCCGCCCGCCCCGGCGCCCTCCGCCTCCTCGCGGGCCGCGTCCTGATGGAGGAAGCCGTCCGCATCGGCCGCCCCCTGGGCGTCGTCTGTGCCGTGGCCTGCGCCGCGTACGCCATGACGGCGCTCTACGAACCCGCCGCTCCCTCCCCCTCCTTCGGCCCCCTCACCACCCTCGGCACCCTCCTGGTCGCCGGGTGCGCGGTCGCCACCCTCCTCACCGCCGCCGTGGAGGCCAGACAGGCCCGCGCCGACACCACCGCCGCCCTGCTGCGCCTCGGCGCCCCCGCCACGATGCTCCGCACCGCCGCCGCCCTGCGCACCGCCGCCCTGCTCGCGCTCTTCGGCCCGCTGACCCTGCTGGTGGCCGAACTGGCGGCGCTTCCGCTCACCCGGTGAAAAGTTCTCCCCCGCGCACCGATGACTTCCGCGCCGCGCCCCGGTCTACCCACCGAACGGCACGACACCGACGGGAGAGGCCCCATGTACCAGCAGATGATCTTCGTGAACCTGGCCACCACCGACGTCGCCGCGTCGAGGAAGTTCTTCACGGAGCTCGGCTACACGATCAACCCGCAGTTCAGCACGGACGACTGCGCCTGCGTCGTGATCAGCGACACCATCATCACGATGCTGCTCAGCAGGAAGCGCTACTCCGACTTCACCAAGAAGGAGATCGCGGACTCGGCGAAGACCAGCGAGGTGCTGCTCTGTCTGAGCGCGGAGAGCCGCGAGAAGGTCGACGAGCTGGTGGAGAAGGCGGTCGCGGCCGGCGGCACCGCCAACCCCGACGTCCAGGACCACGGCTACATGTACGGCCGCTCCTTCGACGACCTCGACGGCCACAGCTGGGAGGTCGTGTGGATGGACCCGGCGGCGGTCCAGGGCTGACCCCTCGACGGCGGGACGGCGTGCCTAGCATGGGCCCGTGCAGACGAGCCCGGCCCATGCGGCCCACCACGACGACCGCGAGATCGAGACGATCGAGGACTTCGACGCGACCGTCTCGGCGCGCGGCACCCTCGCCGGCTACCGCGTACAGGCCGTCGATCTGACGGACCGTACGAGGGAGTTGCTCACCACGGACACCGCGGGCGCCGTCTTCCTCGGCTGCCCGATGCGCGAGGACGCGGCGGCCAAGATCCGCACCGACGGCGCCCTGGTCTTCCCGCCCGTCCCGCATCTGCCCTTCGACCCGTACCGAGGGCATCTGTACCGGCCCGCCGAGCTGTTCGCCGCCCTGGAGAAGGGGTACGAGCACACGCCGGACGCCCTCGCCTACGCCTGGTTCCAGCGCACCAAGGCCGACGGCGACATCTACGCCTCGATGCTGCGCGCCGTGCACGACGACTCCATCTCGGACGCCCTGGACGAACTCCTGCGCGGCGCCCGGGTGGTGGGCGTCATGGGCGGTCACGCGATGGCGCGCGGGACGGAGGCGTACGCCGGTGCCGCGCGCCTGGGCCGAGAACTGAGCCGGTCCGGCCTCACGGTGGCGACCGGCGGCGGTCCGGGCGCCATGGAGGCGGCGAACCTCGGCGCGTACGCGGCGCCGTACGAGGACGCCATGCTGGAGGAGGCCTGCCAACTCCTCGCGAAGGCGCCGTCGTTCACGCCCTCGGTCACCGAATGGGCGCGGGCCGCGTTCGAGGTGCGCGAGCGCTGGCCGAAGGGCAACCACTCGGTGGGCATCCCGACCTGGTTCTACGGCCACGAGCCGCCGAACCCCTTCGCCGCGTACATCGCCAAGTACTTCGCCAACGCCACCCGCGAGGACGGCCTGCTGGCCCGCTGCAACGCGGGCGTGGTCTTCCTGCCCGGCGCCGCGGGGACCGTACAGGAGATCTTCGACAACGCGACGCCCAACTACTACGAGTCGCGGGGCGAGCCGACGCCCATGGTGCTCGTCGACCGCGTCCACTGGACCGAGCGGCTGCCCACCTGGCCGCTTCTGCAGGCACTCGCCCGGGATCGGTCGATGGAGTCCCGAATCGCCCTCGTTGACCGGATCGAGGAGGCTCCGGCGGCGTTGAAACGTCTCTGCGGTTAATAAGAGCGTAAAGCCAACGCTCTTGTTCCGCGCACGCATTGACACTACTTATGGAACGCTTATAAACCTGTGAGCCTCCTGGGGAACGTGAAGCCTCGTCTCACCGTCGCTCCACATCCCCTTCAAACCCCCCGCAGTTGTACCTCCCGTGAAGGGCAAACGTGTCCATAACCCGCCGTACCGCACATCGTTCAGCGCGCATCCTGGGTGTCGCCGCCGCTTCCACCGCTCTTGCCCTCGGTGTCGCGGGCAACGCGCTCGCCTGCAACATCAGCGAGTTCTCCGCCGAAGCCAAGTGCGATGGCGCCAAGGGCATCATCAACGTCATCGACAAGGACGCCTCCGGCACCCCGGCGACCATCACCGTGTTCCTCGAGAACAACGGCGCCGACGAGAAGCAGGTCGGTCAGCAGGACGTCACCGGCTCCCGCGCAGGCACCGTCGTCACCTTCAACGAGGACTGGGCGCCCAACGCCGAGTACCGTGTCCACGTCACGGCCGGGAAGGACAAGGACCACCCGATCGTCGACAAGGACATCACGCCGAACCTGACCACGCCGTCCGAGGGCTGCTCGAAGGACGAGTCGACCCCACCGGCCACCCCGACCCCGTCGGAGTCCTCCTCGGCCCCCGCCGAGGACACCCCGACCCCGACCCCCTCGGCCTCGGACAGCACCACCGCCCCGGCCGAGACCTCCAGCAACGCGCCGTCCCCGGCCGCCGGCGACTCCAACCTCGCCGAGACCGGTGCGAACTCCAACACCGGCCTGATCGCCGGTGTCGCCGGTGCGCTGGTCGTCGTCGGCGGCGGTGCCGTGTTCTTCGGCATGCGCCGCCGCGGGGCGAACAGCGGCCGCTGACGCCCCACTCGGCACCACCGTGTGGCCCGTCCCCGTATCCCCGGGGGACGGGCCACACGCATGCGGTGGCTCAGCCGAGGACGACGGTCTCGGCCGCGTCGAAGCCCACGCCGACGGTCTGGCCGACCTCCGGCGCCTCCCTGAGCGCGCAGGCCGCCTCCAGGCGTGGCGCGTCCTCGGGCTGGAGGTGTACGGCGACATGGGTGCCCTTGAAGGTGCGCGCGGCGACCGTGCAGCGCAGGCCCTCCTCGGCGGGCAGCAGCCGTACTCCGGCGGGCCGCACGAGGAGCGTGCGGGTGCCCTGCGGGGCGTTCTCGGGCACCGGCACCTTGCCCCACACCGTGTCCGCGGCCTCGCCGCCGACCGTGCCCTCGGTCACGTTCTCGAAGCCCAGGAAGCGGGCCACGAACGCGTCGGCCGGCCGCTGCCAGACCTCAAGGGGCGTCCCGGACTGGGCGATCCGCCCGTCCCGCATCACCACGACCCGGTCGGCGAGCGCGAACGCCTCGCCCTGGTCGTGCGTCACGGCGAGCACGGTGGTGCCCAACCGGCCGAAGAGTTCCCGCAGTTCGACCACGAGGCGCTCGCGCAGCGAGCGGTCGAGCTGGCCGAGCGGCTCGTCCAGCATCAGCAGCCGGGGCCGGGGGGCGAGCGCGCGGGCCAGGGCCACGCGCTGCTGCTCGCCGCCGGAGAGCGCGGCGACGGCCCGGCGCGCGGCGCCCGGCAGCCCGACGAGGTCGAGCAACTCCGCCACCCGGTCTGCCTGTTCGCGCGCGGACGCGCCGTGCATGCGCAGCCCGAAGGCCACGTTGCCGCCCACGTCCCGCTGCGGGAACAGCTGGTGGTCCTGGAACATCAGTCCGACGCCCCGCTTGTGCGCGGGCACCCCGGCCTGGTCACGGCCGTCGAGGAACACCCGTCCCCCGGACAGGGGTTGCAGCCCGGCCACCGCGCGCAGCAGGGTCGATTTGCCGCTGCCGCTGGGTCCCAGCACGCACACGACCTCGTGCTCGGCGACCCCGAGGTCGACGGCGTCGAGCACCGCCCGTCCGCCGAACCGCACGGTCGCGCCTTCCAGGCTCAGCAGCATCTAGAACTCCCCGCTCCGGTCGGTGCGGAGCCGCTCCAGCACCAGCAGCGCCGCCGCGCACACCACCATCAGAATCGTGGACAGGGCCATCGCCTGGCCGTAGTTGAGATCGCCGGGCCGGCTCAGCAGCCGGGCCACCGCGACCGGCAGCGTCGGGTTGTCGGGCCGTGCGATGAACACGGTCGCCCCGAACTCCCCGAGCGACACGGCGAACGCGAACCCGGCGGCGACCAGCAACGCCCGCCGCACCAGCGGCAGATCGACCTCCCGCCACACCCTCCACGGCGACGCCCCGAGCACCGCCGCCGCCTCCCGCAGCCGTGCGTCCACGGCCCTGAGCACCGGCAGCACGGTCCGTACGACGAAGGGCACGCCGACCAGCGCCTGCGCCAGCGGCACCAGGATCCAGGACTGGCGCAGGTCGAGCGGGGGCCGGTCCAGGGCGATCAGGAAGCCGAAGCCGACGGTCACCGCGGAGACGCCCAGCGGCAGCATCAGCAGCGCGTCGAAGCCGCGCACCAGCCGGCCGGCGTCCCTGCGGGCGAGGGCCGCGGCGGCCAGAGCGCCGATCACGACGGCGATGGCGGTAGCGGCGAGGGCGTACTGCAGGGAGTTGCCGACGGCGTCGAGGGGCGGGACGAGGAAGGTGCCGCCGTCCTCGCGGGTCAGGGCGCGGTAGTAGCCGAAGCCGGGTGTGTCCAGGGACCGTCGCACCAGGACCGCCAGCGGCAGCAGGAGCAGCACGAGGACGGTGACCAGGACGCCGGCCAGCACTCCCCACTGTCCGGCGCCGCGCGGCCGTCGCGCGGTCGCCGAGGCGTCCACGAGCCGCAGGGCGCTCTCCCGCCGCCGTACCGTCCAGGCGTGCACGGCGAGGATCGCGCCCACGGCGAGGAACTGGACGAGGGTCAGGACGGCGGCCGTGGAGAGGTCGAAGATCTCCGAGGTCTGCCGGTAGATCTCGACCTCCAGCGTGGAGAAGGTCGGTCCGCCGAGGATCTGCACCACGCCGAAGGAGGTGAAGGTGAACAGGAAGACCATCAGCGCGGCGGCGGCGACGGCGGGCGCGAGGGCGGGCAGCGTCACGTTCCGCCAGGCCCTCCACGGTGACGCGCCCAGCATGCGCGCGGCCTCCTCCTGGCGCGGGTCCAGTTGGGACCACAGCCCGCCGACGGTGCGTACGACGACGGCGTAGTTGAAGAAGACGTGCGCGAGCAGGATGGCCCACACGGTGGTGTCCAGCCGTACGCCCCACAGCTCGTCGAGGAGTCCGCCGCGGCCGACGAGCGCCAGGAACGCCGTGCCGACGACGACCGTCGGCAGGACGAAGGGGACGGTGACGACGGCGCGCAGGACCTGTTTGCCGGGGAAGTCCAGGCGGGCGAAGACGTAGGCGCCGGGCAGGGCGATCAGCAGGGTGAGGGCGGTGGAGGCGAGCGCCTGCCAGGTGGTGAACCACAGGACGTGCCGGATGTCGGCCGCGGTGAGGACGTCCGCGATCCGGCCGAACCGCCAGACCCCGTCGGCCTTGAGCCCGCGCGCGACGATCGCGGCGACGGGCCAGGCGAAGAAGAGCGCGAAGAACGCGACGGGCAGGGCCATGAGCCCGAGCCGCGCCGCGCTCCCCCGCCGCGCCGGACGCGGGGCTACTTCAGTACGAGTGACGTCCACGTCTTGACCCACTGGTCACGCTTGGCGGCGATCTTGTCGGGTGCCATGGTCTCGGGGTTCTTCGCGGCGGGGCCGTACTCGGTGAACTCGGCCGGTACCGCGGCGCCCTTGACCACCGGGTAGACGAACATGTTCAGCGGCATGTCCTCCTGGAACTCCCTGGTCAGCAGGAAGTCGATGAGCGCCTTGCCGCCCTTGGTGTTGCCTGCGTTGCTCAGCAGCCCCGCGAACTCGATCTGGCGGAAGCAGGTGCCGGTCGCCACGCCGGTCGGGGCGGTGGCCGGCTTGGGGTCGCCGTAGATCACCTCGGCGGGCGGGGAGGAGGCGTAGGAGACGACGAGCGGCCGGTCGGCCTTGGCCTTCTTGCCGCCCGCGGAGCCGGAGAACTCCTCGTTGTAGGCCTGCTCCCAGCCGTCGACGACCTTGACGCCGTTGGCCTTGAGCTTCGTCCAGTACGCCTGCCAGCCCGTGTCGCCGTACTCGGCGGCGGTGGCGAGCAGGAAGCCGAGGCCGGGCGAGGAGGTGGCGGCGTTCTCGGTGACGAGGAGGTTCTTGTACGCCGGCTTGACCAGGTCCTCGAAGGAGGCGGGCGGGGTCAGCTTGTGCTTGCTGAAGTACGCCTTGTCGTAGTTGACGCAGATGTCGCCGTAGTCGATGGGCGTGACCCGGTGCTTGTCCTTGTCGAGCTGGAACCGCGTGTCGACCCGGCCGAGCCCCTTGGCCTCGTACGGCTGGAAGAGGCCGTTGTCGAGGGCGCGGGAGAGCAGGGTGTTGTCGACGCCGAAGAAGACGTCGCCCTGCGGGTTGTCCTTGGTCAGGATCGCCTTGTTGACGGCCTGGCCGGCGTCGCCGTCCTTGAGGACCTTCACCTGGTAGCCGGACTTCTTCTCGAAGTCCTGCAAAACGCTCTTGGAGACGGCCCAGGAGTCGTGGCTGACCAGGGTGACGGTCTTGGAGTCGGCGGCCGAGGAGCCGTCGGACGAGCCGCACGCGGACAGCGTGACGAGACCGAGGCCGACGACGGCGGCCAAGTACTTCTTGGTGTTCACGGTGATGACCGAACTTCCTACCCAGAATGACCTGGGCGAGGTTCAGAGGGTCTGCGGCCCGGTTGCCGCACTCTCAGCGCTGTGGCGCTCCCCTGTCGGATATGAAGATGTACGTACGGGCAAAGGTTACCGCTCGGTGGCGGCGAGCTGTCCACAGGCCCCGTCGATCTCCTGCCCGCGGGTGTCCCGGATGGTGACGGGCACCCCGTGGGCGGCGATGGCCTCGACGAACGCCTTCTCGTCCTCGGGCCGCGAGGCGGTCCACTTCGACCCGGGGGTCGGGTTCAGCGGGATGAGGTTGACGTGCACGGGCCTGCCCCGCAGCAGCCGCCCCAGTCGGTCGCCGCGCCACGCCTGGTCGTTGATGTCGCGGATGAGCGCGTACTCGATGCTCAGCCGGCGCCCGCTCTTCTCGACGTACTCGAACCCGGCGTCGAGCACCTCGCGCACCTTCCAGCGGGTGTTGACGGGCACGAGGGTGTCGCGGAGTTCGTCGTCGGGGGCGTGCAGGGAGATCGCCAGCCGGCACTTGAAGCCCTCGTCGGCGAACCGGTGGATGGCCGGCACCAGCCCGACGGTCGAGACGGTGATCCCGCGCTGGGACAGCCCCAGCCCGTCCGGGGCGGGGTCGGTCAGCGCCCGGATCGCCCCGACGACGCGCTTGTAGTTGGCGAGCGGCTCGCCCATCCCCATGAAGACGATGTTGGACAGCCGCGCGGGGCCGCCCGGCACCTCGCCGTCCCGCAGCGCCCGCATCCCGTCCACGATCTGGTGGACGATCTCGGCGGTGGACAGGTTCCGGTCCAGCCCCGCCTGCCCGGTCGCGCAGAACGGGCAGTTCATCCCGCAGCCCGCCTGCGAGCTGATGCACATCGTCACCCGGTCCGGATACCGCATCAGCACCGACTCGACGAGCGTCCCGTCGAACAGCCGCCACAGCGTCTTGCGGGTGGTGCCCTGGTCGGTCGACAGATGCCGTACGACGGTCATCAGCTCCGGAAGCAGCGCCTCCCGCAGCCGGTCCCGGGACCCGGCGGGGATGTCGGTCCACTCCGCGGGGTCGTGCGCGTACCGCGCGAAGTAGTGCTGCGACAGCTGCTTGGCCCGAAACGGCTTCTCCCCGGCCTCGACCACCGCGTCCTTGCGCTCGGCGGGCGAGAGATCGGCGAGATGCCGCGGCGGCTTCTTGGCTCCGCGCGGGGCGACGAATGTGAGTTCTCCGGGCTTAGGCATGGCCTTACCAGTGTCGCAGATCGAACCGGGTGGCCCGGTCGGCGGTGCGTGGGGCCGGTCAGTGGAGCGTCGGGCGGTAGACGAGTTCCTGGATGTCGCCGTCGAGGGTGTGGCGTTCGATCAGTTGCAGGTCGAAGTCGGCGGCGTCGCGGAAGACCGGGTCCAGGCCGGTGCGGCCGGTGATCACGGGGAAGAGCGTCACCTGGAGGCGGTCGACCAGGCCGGCGGCCATCAGGGCCCGGTTCATCGACAGGCTGCCGTGGGAGCGCAACGGCACCTCGGACTCCTCCTTGAGCCGGGCGACGACCTCGACGGCGTCCCCGGCCGCGACGGTGGCGTCCGGCCAGTCGAGGGGGCCCTCCAGGGTGGTCGAGATCACCGTCGCCGGCAGGTTCCGCATCCGCGTGACCCACGGGTCGCGCACCTCGGAGTCCTCGGCGCTCTCGGCCAGCATCCGCGTGAACGCCTGGAAGGTGCGGGCGCCGAACACCATCCGCTGCTCCCCGCCGTACTGGGCGAGACGGTGGTCGAGCAGCTCGGGGCCCTGCTTGCCCCAGTAGCCGGTCCAGTCGCCGCCGGCGGCGCCGTAGCCGTCGAGGCTGGAGAAGACGTCGAAGGTGTAGGTCGCGGGCATGTCGTTCTCCTCGGGTGCGGGCGGGGGCGGGCCACGGCGACCCGCCCCACCCGTAGACCCGGCCGGCCGCCGGAAGTCATCGCCGGGGCGGTGACGAGGGGTCAGGCGGCGGTGTGCTCCAGCCGTTCCTTCAGCAGCCGTTCGTTGCGCGGCATCTCCTTGCGGGCCTGGGGCCGGACGACGAGGGGCAGCAGAAGCCTGCCGATGCCGTGTCCCTCGAAGTCGAGGTCCATCGTCACGTGGGTGCGACGGCCGTCGTCGAGGGGCGTGATCTCGCCGTGGAAGGTGCCGCGGACGGGGCCGTCGACGCCGCGCACGCTCCAGGAGCGCTGCGGCTCGTACTCGGTGCACTCCATGGTCATCGGCATCTCGCGCCGGCCCACGTGGCGGGTGACGCGGACCCGGGAGCCCAGTTGGAAGGGGCGGTCGTCGAGCTGTTCCGCGCTGACCGCGCTGAGCTGCCATTCGGGCAGGTGGGAGGGGTCGGTGACGTACGCCCAGACATCCTCGGGACGGCGGTCCACGTCGAACTCTTCATGGATGGCGGACATGGCGCCTCCTCGTCGGGAGATCCCCTTTGAGGGCTTACACCGGGATCGTCCCACTCCGCCGACGGCCACGCCATCGGCGGAGCGGAACCTGCGAACCCGTCAGCCGGACCCCACGAACAGCACCATCAGCAGCCACACCACGGGCGCCGTGGGCAGCAGCGAGTCCAGCCGGTCCATGATGCCGCCGTGGCCCGGCAGCAGCGTGCCCATGTCCTTGATGCCGAGGTCCCGCTTGATCATCGACTCGCCGAGGTCGCCCAGCGTCGCGCTGGCCGCGACCGCGAGGCCGAGGAGCAGGCCCTGCCACCAGGTGCCGTCGTCGATCAGGAACTGCATGCACAGCGCGCCCGCCACCATCGCGAACGTCACCGCGCCGACCAGGCCCTCACGGGTCTTGCCGGGGCTGATGCGCGGCGCCAGCTTGTGCGTGCCGAAGCGCCAGCCGACGGCGTACGCCCCGGTGTCGCTGACGACCGTCAGCAGCAGGAACGTCAGCACCCGCCAGGGGCCGTCGTCGGCGGTGAGCATGAGCGCGACGAAGGTGGCCAGGAAGGGGACGTAGAAGGCCGCGAAGACCCCCGCCGTGACGTCCCTGAGGTAGCCCTCGGGCGGCTCGGTCATGCGCCATACGAGGACCGCGAGCGCCGTGAGCGCCATCGCCACCCACGCGCCCTCGGCGCCCCGCACGTACCCGGCGACGACCATCGCCGCGCCGCCGACCGCGAGCGGGACCAGCGGCGCCCTGATCTGCTTGCGCTCCTGAAGCCTGCTGGTCAGCTCCCACAGCCCGACGACCACGGCGACCGCGATCACGCCGACGAAGACGGCCTTGACGACGAACAGCGACGCGATGATCACGACGCCGAGACCGACGCCGACCCCTATGGCCGCGCTCAGATCGCGCCCCGCGCTCTTCTTCGGCGGCCGGGGGGCCGGCTGGGAAGCGTCGGGCATGGGCTCCGGATTCTGCTGCACCGCCCCGGCGGGCGGCGCCTGCGGCGTCTCGTCGCGGAACAAGGGGCCGCTCAGCCGAGCGGCCCCCCGGTCGTCATCCTGGTCTCCGCCGTACGCGGGCACCTCGGGCACGATGGGCATGGGGCGAGTCTGCTGCGCCTCAGGCGCATCGTACGCGGGACCCGCCGGGGCAGCCCCCTGGACAGGTCCCTGCTCGGAGGGCCCCCAGTACCCGGCTTGTGGCGGCGCTCCCCAGGAAGAGTCGTTCATCAGACCTCGAGCAGCTCCGCTTCCTTGTGCTTGAGGAGCTCGTCCACCTGAGCGACGTACTTGTGCGTGGTGTCGTCGAGCTCCTTCTCCGCACGGCGGCCCTCGTCCTCGCCGATCTCGCCGTCCTTGACGAGCTTGTCGAGGGCGTCCTTGGCCTTGCGGCGCACGGAACGGATGGACACGCGCGCGTCCTCGGCCTTGCCCTTGGCGACCTTGATGTACTCGCGCCGGCGCTCCTCGGTGAGCTCGGGGAACACCACGCGGATGATGTTGCCGTCGTTGCTCGGGTTGACGCCCAGGTCGGAGTCGCGGATCGCCTGCTCGATGTTGCGCAGGGCCGTCTTGTCGAACGGGGTCACGACCGCCATGCGCGGCTCCGGCACGGAGAACGAAGCCAGCTGGTTGATCGGCGTCGGCGCGCCGTAGTAGTCGGCCACGATCTTGTTGAACATCGCCGGGTGCGCACGGCCGGTGCGGATCGCGGCGAAGTCCTCCTTGGCGACCACGACGGCCTTCTCCATCTTCTCCTCGGCCTCGAGGAGGGTCTCTTCGATCACCACTTGCTCCTGCGTGTCTTGAGTAGGCCCGGCTGCGGTTCCTTGGTGGGGGCGGCGGCCGGCTGCGTCGCGTCTTCTTCCTGCACGGTTCCCGACCGGCAGGACATTGTCCATCCCCCGGTCAGGGTCATCAGCCGTGGCTGCCTTGCTCACCCACAAGCGTGCCGATCTTCTCACCCTTGACGGCCCGCGCGATATTGCCCTCGGCCAGAAGCTCGAAGACCAGGATCGGCAGCTTGTTGTCGCGGCACAGGGTGATGGCGGTGGCGTCGGCGACCTTCAGGTCGCGGGTGATGACCTCGCCGTAGCCGAGGGAGTCGAACTTGACGGCGTCCGGGTTGGTCTTGGGGTCGGAGTCGTAGACCCCGTCCACGCCGTTCTTGCCCATCAGCAGCGCCTCGGCGTCGATCTCCAGGGCGCGCTGGGCGGCGGTGGTGTCGGTGGAGAAGTACGGCATGCCCATACCGGCACCGAAGATGACCACGCGGCCCTTCTCCAGGTGGCGCACGGCGCGCAGCGGGATGTACGGCTCGGCGACCTGGCCCATGGTGATGGCGGTCTGCACCCGGCTGTCGATGCCCTCCTTCTCCAGGAAGTCCTGGAGGGCGAGGCAGTTCATCACGGTGCCGAGCATGCCCATGTAGTCGGAGCGGGCCCGGTCCATGCCGCGCTGCTGGAGTTCGGCGCCGCGGAAGAAGTTGCCGCCGCCGATGACAACCGCGATCTGCGCGCCGTCGCGTACGACGGCCGCGATCTCGCGGGCGATCTTGTGCACCACGTCGGGGTCCACGCCCAGGCCCCCGCCGCCGGAGAAGGCCTCTCCGGACAGCTTCAGCAGAAACCGGCCGCGTACTTTGCCGTCGTCGCTCTTCTGGGCCTTGGTGGTCATGGGGATCCCGCCTCTTTCACGTGGTGCACATACGAAGAAGGCCATTGCCGCTGGGGTCGCTATCCGCTCCCATGCTCGGCAATGGCCTCCTCGTCAGATCTGCTGTCGTCCCCCACGCACGCGTGCGTGGAGGCGTACGCGGACGACTGCACCCGACCTTATCGGTCCTGTGCGCCGATCGCGGTACGGACTCAGATGCCGACCTTGATGCGCGTGAAGCGCTTCAGGGTGACACCGGCCTCGTCCAGGACCTTCTGGACCGACTTCTTGTTGTCGAGCGCGTACGGCTGGCCGAGCAGCGTCGCATCCTTGAAGAAGCCGTTGAGACGCCCCTCGACGATCTTGGCGATCGCGGCCTCGGGCTTGCCCTCGGCGCGGGTGGTCTCCTCGGCGATGCGGCGCTCGGACTCGACGACCTCGGCCGGCACGTCGTCCTTGGAGAGGTACTTCGGCGCGAAGGCGGCGATGTGCTGGGCGACGCCCTTGGCGACCTCGGCGTTCGGCTTGTCGAACTCGACGAGGACACCGATCTGCGGGGGCAGGTCGGGCATCGTGCGGTGCATGTAGGCGAGGACGAAGCCGTCCGAGAACTGCGCGAAGCGGTCCAGGACGATCTTCTCGCCGAGGTTGGCGTTGGCCTCGTCCACGAACGCCTGGACGGTCTTGCCGGGCTCGATCTCGGAGGCGAGCAGGGCCTCCAGGTCGGCCGGGGAGGTCTTGGCGACGTGCTCGGCGATCGCGGTGGCGACGGCCTGGAACTTGTCGCCCTTGGCGACGAAGTCCGTCTCGCACTTCAGCTCGACCAGGACGCCGGAGGAGTTGTCGTCGGCGATGATGGAGACCACGGCGCCGTTCTCGGCGGAGCGGCCCTCGCGCTTGGCGACGCCCTTCTGGCCCTTGATGCGCAGCGCCTCGACGGCCTTCTCGACGTTGCCCTCGGCCTCGTCCAGCGCCTTCTTGCAGTCCATCATGCCGGCGCCGGTGAGCTCACGAAGCTTCTTGACGTCGGCGGCGGTGTAGTTCGCCATGAGTCGTTAAGTCTTTCTCGAAGTCGGAAGATCTACCCGGTCCACCATCCACACGCGGATGTAGATCGCGAACCTACGGGTGAACGGCGGGGGCGACTTGGGTGTCGCCGCCCCCGCCGTCAACGCTGACTGATCAGGCCTGCTCGGCGTCCGCGGCCGGAGCCTCGGCCGCGGGGGCCTCGGCGGCGGGGGCCTCGGCGGCCGGAGCCTCAGCGGCGGTCTCGGCCGGCTTCTCGGCCTCGTCCGCCTTCTTCTCGCCCTCGAGCAGGTCGCGCTCCCACTCGGCGAGCGGCTCGCCCGCGGCCTTCTCCTTGCCCTCGGTGGCGACACCGCTGCGGGCGATGAGGCCCTCGGCGACGGCGTCGGCGATCACGCGGGTGAGCAGGGTGACGGAGCGGATCGCGTCGTCGTTGCCCGGGATCTTGTAGTCGACCTCGTCGGGGTCGCAGTTGGTGTCGAGGATGGCGACGACCGGGATGTTGAGCTTGCGGGCCTCGCCGACCGCGATGTGCTCCTTCTTGGTGTCCACGATCCAGACGGCGCTGGGCACCTTCTGCATCTCGCGGATACCGCCGAGGGTCTTCTCCAGCTTGGCCTTCTCGCGCGAGAGCACGAGAAGCTCCTTCTTGGTCAGACCGGAGGCGGCGACGTCCTCGAAGTCGATCTGCTCGAGCTCCTTGAGGCGCTGCAGACGCTTGTAGACGGTGGAGAAGTTGGTGAGCATGCCGCCCAGCCAGCGCTGGTTGACGTAGGGCATGCCGACGCGGGTGGCCTGCTCGGCGATGGCCTCCTGCGCCTGCTTCTTCGTGCCGACGAACATGACCGTGCCGCCGTGGGCGACGGTCTCCTTGACGAACTCGTAGGCGCGGTCGATGTACGACAGCGACTGGAGCAGGTCGATGATGTAGATGCCGTTGCGCTCGGTGAAGATGAAGCGCTTCATCTTCGGGTTCCAGCGACGGGTCTGGTGACCGAAGTGGACGCCGCTCTCCAGCAGCTCCCGCATCGTGACGACGGCCATGGCCGTAACTCCTTGGTGTTCTCGGTTGTGCCGCGAAGGCCGGACGGCTTTCGCGCCTGACGCCCGTGGCGCGCCGTGCCGCTGAGGACCGAGAGGCGCTGACACCGGCCGTGTGCGGGCCTGGTGTCGGGGCGTGCGAAGTCGACCCGGTGACCCGGATCGCCAGAAGAAGTGTACGGGACCGGCGGGGCACCGGGTGACGCCGCTGTCCACAGCCGGGGGGTTGTCCACAGATCCCGGCCATGATCGTGGCGGGTGCGGGACGGTTGCGGCATGCGAGCGAAGCGATACGTGCGCCTTGCGGGGGCGGTGCTGCTGGGGCTGACGTGGGCCGTCCTGACCCCTTGGGCCTGGGCCGAGCCGCCTCCCGTGCCGGCCGACCCGGGTCCAGGAGTCCCCGCCGTGGGGCGCGTGTGGCCCGTGGGGAGACGGCCCCTGGTCCTACGGGGCTGGGAACCCCCGGCGACGGTCTACGGCCCCGGCCACCGGGGCGTGGACCTGTCGGCGCCGCCCGGGACACCGGTACGGGCGGTGGCGGCCGGCCGGGTCTCCTTCGCGGGGCGGGTGGCGGGGCGGGGGGTGGTGTCCGTGGAGCTGACGGGCACGGGGCTGCGGACGACGTACGAGCCGGTACGACCGTCCGTGGCCGAGGGCGCGGAGGTGGCACCCGGCGAGGTGGTCGGGGTGGTGGAGGCGCAGGCGTCACACTGCCCGGTCACCTGCGTGCACTGGGGCCTGCTGAGAGGCACCACGTACCTGAACCCCCTCTCCCTGCTCCCACCGTGGCTCCTGAACGGAGAACCCCCGAGACTGCTGCCGGTCCTGGGGGTACCACTGCCATGACCACGGGCACGGGCGTCGCCCGAGCACAGACATACGGGGCAACTCAGCGACAGCCACGAGGACACCTCGCCCGGGGGCACGGGGGGTGGCTCAGCCGCAGGCATGGGGTGACCCAGCCGCGGGCACGGCGGTGGCTCAGCCACGGGCACGGCGGTGGCTCAGCCGCAGACACACGGGTGGGCCGACCGCAGGCACGGGGGTGGCTCAGCCGCAGGCACGGAGGTGGCTCAGCCGCAGGCACGCGGGCGCCTCAGCCGCCGGCGCGCGGGCTACCCAACCGCAGGCACGCGAGCGCCTCAGCCCCAGGCACGCCGGCACCTCAGCCGCGGGCACGAGGGCGACCCGACCGCAGGCACGGGGGTGGCCTAGCCGCGGACACGCGGGCGCCTCAGCCCCGGACACGCGAGCGACCGAACCGCAGCACGCGAGCGCCTCAGCCCCGGACACGCGAGCGGCCCAACCGCAGGCACGCGGGCGCTCAGCCGCCGGCACGAGGGCGACCCAACCGCAGGCACGCGGGTGGTTCCGCCGCCGGCACGCGAGCGGCCCCACCGCAGCACGCGAGCGCCTCAGTCGCCGGCACGCGGGCTACCCAACCGGAGGCACGCGGGTGGTTCTGCCGCGCGTCGGCGTTTCAGCCGCGTACGCCTCGTAGGGCCATCGTCACCGCCGCGTCCGCGATCACCGTCGGGTCCTCCGCGGCACCCAGTTCGATCCGCCGCACCGCCGCGTCGACCACGCCCTGCACCAGCATCGCGGCCAGCCGGGGCTCCGCGTGGCCCAGCTCCGCCAGCGCCTCGACGATCATCGCGACGAGCCCGCCGTGTGCGGCCCGGATCTTCTCCCGGGCCCCCGCGTCGAGCTCGCTGGAGGAGATGGCGACCACGGCCCGGTGCCGCCGGTCCCCGACCAGCGTCAGCTGCCGGCGCACATACGCCTCGACCTTGCCCTCGGCCGACCCCGCCCGCTCCATGGCGGCCTCGACCTCCGCCGCCCACACCGGGAAGTCGACCGCGCACAGCTCCTCGACCACGGCGGCCCGCGACCGGAAGTACTCGTACACGGACGACCGCGCGAGCCCCGTCCGCTCGGCGAGAGCCGGGAAGGTCAGCGCCTCCGTCCCGCCCTCGGACAGCAACGACCGGGCCGCGTCCAGCAGGGCGGCTCGCTGCATCGACCTGTGCTCGGCCACGGAGGCCGCTCGAATCCTTGGCACGTCAACCACTTTACGGACGCACCACCCGCGACGGGAGTGAGTCACCCGTCTCAGCGCCCGAAGCCCGCCAGCTTCGCCCGCAGCTGCAGCACCGACTTGGTATGGATCTGACTGACCCGGCTCTCGGTCACGCCCAGCACGTTCCCGATCTCGGCGAGGGTGAGTCCCTCGTAGTAGTACAGCGTGACGACGGTCTTCTCCCGCTCGGGCAACGTGTTGATCGCCCGCGCCAGGAACCGCCGCAGCTCACGGTCCTCGGCGACCTCCACGGGGTTGTCGGCGGCGGTGTCCTCCAGCGTGTCCATGACGCTGAGCCCGTCCCCGCCCTCGCCCCCGACGTGCAGCAGCTCCTCCAGCGCCACCACGTTGGCCAGCGACAACTGACTGAACACCGCGTGCAGTTCGTCGACCCCGATGCCCAGCTCGGCGGCCACCTCACCCTCCGTCGGCGTCCGCCTGAGCCGCGCCTCCAGGGTCGCGTACGCCCGCTCGACGTTGCGCGCCTTCTGCCGCACCGACCGCGGGATCCAGTCCAGCGCCCGCAGTTCGTCGATCATCGCACCGCGGATCCGGGTGATCGCGTACGTCTCGAACTTGATCTCCCGGCCGATGTCGAACTTCTCGATGGCGTCGATCAGCCCGAAGACCCCCGACGAGACGAAGTCGGCCTGCTCCACGTTGGGCGGCAGGCCGACGCTCACCCGTCCCGCCACGTACTTCACCAGCGGCGAGTAGTGCAGGATCAGCTGCTCCCGCAGCCGCTCGTCCCCCGTCGCCTTGTACGACCGCCACAGCTCGTCGAGCGTCGAGGGAGCGGGCGGCCGCACGCTGCCACCGTCGCGGGCGGCTGGGGGGATCGCCGCCCGGTCGGACCCGGAGGTGTGCTGGGGCATTCGTCGCCTTGTGCCGTTCTGCCGTGAAGTACGGGAAAGGAGGGAAGTCGGTGAGGTCGGGGCCTGTGTCTGAATCCACGTGAGCGTAGCGTGACTGGAGAGTCGCGGTGTGCGAAGGGCGGGGCAGGTCCGCCCCGCAGATGCGTTCCGTGGACCGCCCCGCCGGGGCACGGCCGTCGCTCCCTGTGATCACATCACCACCTCAACTGCCCGAATCCGCAAGGGCTTCGGGGTTCCCCCGGACGGCCGAACACGCTCGGTCAACCGGGGCCGGCACCGCGCCGGACGGAGATCATCGCCTGGCGTGTCAACTTCCAGCCGTCGCCGTGTCGTTCGACGTAACCGAGTGATCGGAGTTCGTACAGTCTCGCGATCGCGTCGTCCGGGGTGGTCTGGGCGCCGCGGGCGATCTCGCCGGGTGGTGCGGCACCGCGGCCGGGCAGGGCGGCGAGGACGCGGCGGGCGGCCGGTTCCAGCAGGTCGCGCGGGAGGACCGGGCCACGCCGCTCGGGGGCCAGTTCGCCCATGTCGCCGACCAGTTCGACGACTTCCGCGGCGTCGGTGACGAGGGCGGCGTCCGAGCGCAGCAGTTCGTGCACGCCGGCCGAGAGCGCGCTGGTGGCCGGGCCGGGCACTCCTATCGTGTGACGTCCGAGGCGCTGGGCGGCGCGCGCGGTGACGAGCGAGCCGCTGCGGTAGGCCGCCTCGACGACGACGGTCCCCCGGGTGAGGGCGGCGATGACCCTGTTGCGCACGAGGAATCTGCTGGGCGTGGGGTGGTCACCGGGCGGCAACTCTCCGACCACGAGTCCCTGTTCCGCGATCCTGCTGATCAACTCCGTGTGGCCGCGGGGGTAGGGGCGGTCGACGCCGCAGGCGAGCACCGCGACGGTGGCCCCGCCGGCGCCGAGGGCTCCGCGGTGGGCGGCGCCGTCGACGCCATAGGCTCCGCCGGACACGACGACCCATCCGCGCTCGGCGAGGCCGGCGCCGAGGGTGGCCGCCATGTGGGCGCCGTACTCGGTGCAGGCCCGGGCGCCGACCACGGCCACGGACCGCAACGCCCACATCCGCAGGCTCGCGGGCCCCCGCACCCACAACCCGAGCGGCCGCCCGTCCCCCAGATCATCAAGCTGCCCCGGCCACTCCCCACCCCCCGGTCCCACAAACCGCACCCCGGCGACCCGGGCGACGGCGAGGTCACGGCGGGGGTCGGCCTGACGGGCGCGGGTGAGCAGACCGGCCCAGCGCTTGTCGGTGACGCCCGCGAGCTGCGGCTCACCGGCTCGCAGGCACCGTTCCAGCTCCACGGCACCGAGCTCCCGCAGCCACCGGCCGGCGACCTCGTCGCCCGGTTCGATGACGCGGGTCAAAAAGACCCGCGCCAGCATCTCGCGATCCGTGTCGTCGACGCTCACGTCAGCGCCCCGATGGCCATGGGCACACCGCGGGGTACTCCGGTGCGCAGTTGCAGGGCCAGGGCGACGTCGGTGGCGTCGGGCCGGTCGTGGCCGACCAGGTCCGCGACGGTCCACGCGACGCGCAGGACCCGGTCGAGTCCGCGGGCGGTCAGGACTCCCCTCTCCAGATTCCGTTCGGCTTCGTCCATCGCCCCGCTCAGGGCGTGCCAGCGGGTGCGCAACTCCCGGCCGGGCACCTCGCTGTTCGTCCGCCACGGCGTGCCCGCCAGCCGCGCCGCGGCCCGTTCCCTGGCCGCACGGACCCGGTCCGCGACCGTCGCCGTGGTCTCGCCGCGGGCGCCGCGGTCGGTGAGTTCGGCGCGCGTGACCCGGTCCACCTCGACCCGCAGGTCGACCCGGTCGAGCAGCGGGCCGGAGAGCCGCGCCTGGTAGCGGCGGACCGCCGAGGGCGGGCACTCGCAGAAGTCGTCCGTCTGCGAGAAGCGACCGCAGGGGCAGGGGTTGGCCGCGAGCACCATCAGGAACCGCGCCGGGAACCGTACGACTCCCGCACTGCGCGCGATCACCACATGGCCGGCCTCCAGGGGCTGCCGCAGCGCGTCGAGGGCCTGGCTGTTGAACTCGGGGGTCTCGTCCAGGAAGAGCACACCGCGATGCGACAGCGACACGGCGCCGGGCCGGGCGATGCCGGGGCCTCCGCCCACCAGGGCCTGCATGGTCGCCGAGTGATGCGGGGCGCAGTACGGCGCGACGTCGATCAGGGGTTTGCCCGGTGGCAGGAGGCCCGCCACCGAGTGCACCGCCGTCACCTCCAGGGACTCCTCGCGGGTGAGCCGGGGCAGGATGGCCGGGAGCCGTTCCGCCAGCATCGTCTTGCCGGCCCCGGGCGGCCCTTCGAGGAAGAGGTGATGACCGCCGGCCGCGGCCACCTCCACCGCCGTCCTCGCGGCGATCTGCCCCACCACGTCGGACAGGTCGTGCCCCTGGTCGTGCTGTGCGGCGCCCGCGCTGTGCATCCCCGTGGCCGCCCCGGTCCCGGGTACCCGCAGGCCCGCCAGGAGCGGGTCCGGGCGGCCGTGGTCCTCCGGTTCCTCGTCGGGTACGGGCTCGTCCGCCAGGATCGCGATGAGCTGGCGCAGGCTGCGTACGCCCAGGACGGACACACCGGGCACCAGCGAGGCCTCGGCGGCCGCGCACTCCGGCACGACCACCTGCTCATAGCCGGCGTCCGCTGCGGCCAGGATCGCCGGCAGGATGCCCCGGACCGGCCGCACGCGTCCGTCCAGGCCCAGCTCCCCGATCATCACGATGTCGGCGAGCACCCTCGGATCGATCCGCTCGGAAGCCCCCAGCACCGCGCAGGCCACGGCGAGGTCGAACCCGCTGCCGGCTTTCGGCACCGACGCCGGGCTGAGCCCGACCGTCAGCTTCTTCTGCGGCCACTCGCCGCCCGAGTTCACCACAGCCGCCCGGACCCGGTCCCTGCTCTCCGTCAGGCTCTTGTCCGGGAGGCCCACCAGGGTGAACGCCGCCACGCCTGGTTCGAGGTCGGCCTGGACCTCGACGACCACGCCCTCCACGCCCACCAGGGCCACGGAACAGGTGCGCGCGAATCCCATCACGCCACCCCCCGCGCGTGCTCGACCACGGGTGCGCCGCGGTCGGGGAGCAGGACGCCGACGAGGTCGATGCGGACGCCGCCGGGTGGGGCGCCGCCGTGGGCCTGGATCCAGCGTTCGGCCAGGTCCCGCAGGCGTTGCGCCTTCTCAGGGGTGACCGCGGCCATCGGATGCTCGTAGCAGCCGCCCCGCCGGGTCTTGACCTCGCAGATGACCAGGACGTCCCCGTCGCTGGCCACGAGATCGATCTCACCGGTCCTGCCACAGCGCCAGTTGCGCTCCAGGACCGTCATACCGGCGTCCGTCAGCCGGCGCGCGGCGAGCTCTTCGCCGTACTTGCCGAGTGCACTGCGTGCGTTCATGTCGGCACCACCTCCGGCGCCAACCGTCACGCATCCGCCCCCACCGGGTGGATCTTGGTGGACTACTCACCGGTTGTGGATATCTCCCTCACCCGGCCCACCGCCCCCTCAGCCTCCCGGCAGCTCCAAGTCGCTCTTGTTCAGCTCCTCGATGTTCACGTCCTTGAACGTCAACACCCGCACCTGCTTCACGAACCGAGCCGGCCGGTACATGTCCCACACCCAGGCGTCCGCCATCGACACCTCGAAGAACACCTCACCCTGGACCGAGTGCACCTGCATCTCGTAGTCGTTGGTCAGATAGAAGCGCCGCTCGGTCTCGATCACGTATTTGAACAGACCGACGACATCGCGGTACTCCCGGTAGAGCTTGAGCTCCATCTCGGTCTCGTACTTCTCGAGGTCCTCGGCGCTCATGGCATGTTCCCCTTCAGCCGTGCGATCCCACCATTGTGCGCCAGTCCCGTGCGCCCCTAGACGATTTCGGTGTCAAGGGTCACGGGCCCGGCCGGGGGACCTTCGTCGAGCAGCCTGCGCAGCAGCTCGGCGAGTCTGGTCGGATACACCGTCTCATGTGCCCGGGTCAGTTCCGCACACGTCCACCAGCGCGCTCCGGCGACACTGCGCCGCTCCAGCTCGGTCAGGGCCGTGGCGGCCGTCGCCGTCTGGCTCGTACGGGCCAGGTAGTACCACTCGTCCTGGTCCCAGCGGCGGCCCGCGAACGGGAACGAGCACATCCGCCGCCACAGCACCGGACCGAGTTCCACCTCGGTGATGCCGGTCTCCTCGGCGAGTTCCCTGAGAGCGGCCTGTTCACGTGTCTCCGCGCCCTCGAGCCCGCCCCCGGGCGTGAACCACCAGTCGTCGGCCGGATCGTCCGGCTCGTGACCGTGCAGCAGGAGAATGCGGTCGTGCGGGTCGAGCAGCACCACCCGGGCCACCTTGCGCGGCTCGCCCGTGAAGGAGGCCTCAGCCGGCACGCACGGGCTCCGTCCCGGTCCGCGCGCGCCGCCGGCCCAGCCGCTTGGCGATCGGACCGTACGCCCCGCCGCCGAGGACGAGCACCGCGCCGACGACGATCAGCGCGACGATGATCCGCAGCGGCCCCGGCGAGGAGATCGCACCGAGCACCTCGAACCCGGTCGGCTTCTGCAGCATGCCGTCCATGGGCCAGACCACCGCGTCCACACGGGCCGACACGGCGCTGGTCGCGACCGTGCCGCTGGCGGCGTCGGTGAGGTGGGCGGTGGAGTCCAGCGAGCCCTGGCGCTCGTCGCCGAGCAGGAAGAGCCGGCCCCTGGGCACGGTGACGGTCGGGAAGTTCTTGATCTCGGCGAGGCTGCCCTTGGGCAGATACGGTTCCTCGATCTGCTTGCCGTTGACGGTCAGCTTGCCGTCCGTGCAGCAGGACACCTTGTCGCCGCCGACCGCGACCACGCGCTTGACGACGGGCGCGTTGGTGACCCAGCTCTTGTCGGTGAAGACGACGACGTCACCCCGGTGCACCTCGCTGCCGTCGACGCGCTGCGCCAGGACCCGGTCGCCGGCGTCGATCGTCGGGGTCATCGAGGTGGTGGGGACCGTGTACGGGCGGTACACCACCGCGCCCCAGGCGAACCCTCCGAGGAACAGCACGATGCCCAGGGCGACCGCCAGCCCGGACAGCCGCTGTCCGGCCCTGCCGCCCACCGGGACCGTGCTCTTGCCGCCGCTACGCGGGGCCGTACGCGTCGTGCTCTCGCCAACCATGGCCCGCACCCTACCCGGCGGTACCTGACCCGGTCAGCCCTTCCGGGGCGGCCCGGGCCACAAGCTCCACGAGGGTTTCACGCGAGCCCGCGACCCGCCTCACGCCAACCCGCGGACCCACCTCACGCCAACCCGCCACCCACCTCACGCCAACCCACGGACCCGCCTCACGCGAACACACGCGTCCCCTGACGCGCCCCGCGCCCTCTCGCGCGACCGCGACCGCGCCCCGTGCCCTCTCACCCGACCACGACCAGCGACCCCGCCCGGTCGCCCCGCACGCCCGTCACCCGGGCGTCCGCTCCGAGTCCCGTCGCCGGCTCACGACCACCGTCGCCCGCCTGCGGCGCCACAGCGCCGCCGGCACCACCCCGGCCAGGGCCACCGCGTCCGGCGCGGTCGTCAGGGCGGCGGAGGCCGAGGACTGGTCGCCGAGGCCGGTCTGGTCGAAGGTGTCCGGGATCGGGAGGGTGTCCCAGCGGTTGATCGGCCAGGCGATCACGATGGCGCGGCCGACGACGTCCTTCACCGGGACCATGCCGTTGTGCTTGTCGCTCTGGTTGTAACGGGAGTCGCGCGAGTTCTGGCGGTGGTCGCCCATCACCCAGATGTAGCCCTTGGGCACCTTCACCGTGAACTGACCGCCCTGGTCGTCGACGCTGCACGGGGTGTTGCCCGGGTACACGTACGGCTCGTTCAGCGCCTTGCCGTTGACCGTCAGCGGGCCGCTGTTCTTGCAGGAGACCGTGTCGCCGCCGACGCCGATGACGCGCTTGATGAGGTCCTTCTCCTCTGCGGACGGCATCAGGCCGATCCAGCTGAGGACCTTCTGCAGCGCGTTCGGGTTGGCCGTCGGCTCGCCCGCCAGCCAGTTGTCGGGGTCGTGGAAGACGACGACCTCGCCGCGCTCGGGCTTGGAGCCGAACCAGGGGGTGAGCTTGTCGACGAGGACGCGGTCACCCTGCTGGAGGGTGTTCTGCATCGAGTCGGACGGGATGGAGAACGCCTGCACCAGGAACGTCTTGATCAGCAGTGCCAGCACCAGCGCGATGCCGATCAGGATGGGCAGCTCCTTCCAGAAGGAGCGCTGCTTCTTCGCCTTGGGGGCCGAGTCGCCCGGCCCCTGCCCGTCCCCGTCGGTGCGGGTCTGCTCGCCCGGCGCCGCGGCGTCCTCCTCGGGCGCCCCGGAGTCACTCCCGGAGGTCACGGCGCCGTCCGCGGCCGGGTCGGCGGACTCCACGGGGCGCCCGTGGTGTTCCTCGCCGTCGTGTCCGGACCGTGCGCCAACCGCCACATCCCCCACGCCAACTCCTTACTCTGTGCCGCCGCCTGCCCATGACCCGGTGCAGGCCCACCACTCCCATAACGAGCGGGAGTTCCGCAGGGCTCGGGAGTTGGATCGTTCCGTTCGGATCCTCGGAGGCAACCCTATGCGACGGCTGGACGGACGCGGTCGTCCCGGACGTGGAGTCGGAGACCGAGGCGAAAGTTTTAGGTTCTTTCAAGGTCGTCCAGTGACCGAACGGCCAGGCGATGACCATGGCCCGGCCCACCACCGAGTCCACGGAGACCGTGCCTCCGTAGTCGGTGTTCTGGTGCGAGCGGGAGTCCGCGGAGTTGCCCCGGTGGTCGCCCATCACCCACAACCGCCCCTTCGGGACGGTGATGTCGAACGCCTGCTCGGACGGGGCGTTTCCGGGATAGAGGTAGTCCCCCTCGGTCAACGGCACGCCGTTGACGGTCACCCGTCCTTGCGCGTCGCAGCACTTGACGTGGTCGCCGCCGACGCCGATGACCCGCTTGATGAGGTCCTTCTCGTTGTCGGACGGCAGCAGCCCGATGAAGGTGAGCCCCTCCTTGACCTGCTTGACGACGACGGGGTCGTTCTTCTTGGTCGTGGTCTGCTCGTCCGCGAGCCAGCCGCCGGGGTCGTGGAAGACGACGACGTCGCCGCGCTGCGGCTTGGAGCCGAACCAGGGGGTGAACTTGTCGACCAGGACGCGGTCGCCGATCCGGATCGTCTGCTCCATCGAGCCGGACGGGATCACGAACGCCTGGACGAGGAAGGTCTTCAGGACGAGGGCTATCAGGACGGCGACCCCGACCAGGAGCGGTATCTCCTTGACGGCGCTGCGCCTGCGCTTTCGTTTGACCTTGCGCTGTAGCTTGCGCCGCTCGGCGCGGGTGCGGCCGCCGCTCGGGGCGGTGCCGGAGGTGCGGCGGGAGCCGGTGGGCAGGAGGTTCTCGGTGCCGAGGGCGCTGAGGCTGCCGGTCGGTGCCGGCCGGCGCGGTTTGCCGCGGTTACCCATGCGCACCGCCGGCTGCGGGCACGCGCGCGTAGGCGGCGGGTCGGTGCAGGCGCGTGAGGTGGGCGGTGGGCCAGACGATCCAGTCGGCGCGCCCGATGACGTCCTTGACCGGGATCATGCCGCCGCCGGGCGAGCCCAGGTGGTCGCGGGAGTCGGCGGAGTCGCTGCGGTGGTCGCCGAGGACGAAGAGGGTGCCCTGGGGCACGACGACGTCGAAACGCACCGTGGACGGGCTGTCGCCGGGGTACAGGAAGGTCGACTCGTCGACCGACCGGCCGTTCACCTCGATCCTCCCCTTCTTGTCGCAGCAGACCACGTGGTCTCCCCCCACACCGACGACGCGCTTGATGTAGTCCGCGTTTCCGAAGTACCCGGTTCCGTCGAAGACGACCACATCGCCGCGGCGCGGTTCGGCACCGAAACGGTACGCCAACTTATTTACGAGAACGCGGTCCCCGATCCTCAATCCCTGTTCCATGGATCCGCTGGGAATCTGGAATGGTTGCGCCACGAACGTGTTGAGGAGAAGCAAAAAGACCAGGCAGACCAGGAGGGTCAGGGAGATCCGTCCGCCGGGCAGCCAGTCGGTGATCCGCGCCACCAACGCGAAACGCGACCGTCCCTCCCGCTCCTCTGTGTCCGAGATCTCCTCGGATACGGAAGGGCGGGAGGAGCGGTCGCGCTCCGTGTGCTGTGCTTCGGTGTCCATCGGGGCCCGATGCTATCCGGCCCCGATGAGAACCCCGGTAAGAGCTCAGCTCTCGCGCTTCTCCTTGATCTTCGCGGCCTTGCCGCGCAGGTCGCGCAGGTAGTACAGCTTGGCGCGACGCACGTCACCGCGGGTGACGAGCTCGATCTTCTCCACGATCGGGGTGTGCACCGGGAAGGTGCGCTCGACGCCGACGGAGAAGGAGACCTTGCGGACCGTGAAGGTCTCGCGCACGCCGGAACCCTGGCGGCGGATCACCACGCCCTTGAACTGCTGCACACGGGAGCGGTTGCCCTCGATGACGCGGACGTGGACGTTCACGGTGTCACCCGGGCGGAAGGCCGGGACGTCGCTGCGCAGCGACGCGGAGTCGACGGAGTCGAGCAGGTGAGACATGTCGTCTGCTTTCTTCGCTGATGCCACAGGTCATCAACGGCACGTAGGTAATCACTAGGGACTGCGGTGCGGGTCGGGGCGGGCGTCGTGTCCCCCTGTGGCAGGGGCGCACGCCGGACGGCGCACAGCAGCGGCCTATTCTTCCACGCCCTCTGGCCTGCGCCAAAATCGGCCGTGCGGCTCCCCCTCCGGGTCGGGCGCCCAGCCCAGGATGGAGAGCATCTCGCGGTCCTTCTTGTCGAAGGCCTTGGGGTCGCACCGCTCGATGAGGTCGGGCCGGTTGGCCGTCGTCCGCTTCAGCGCCTCGTCGCGCCGCCACCGCGCGATCTTTCCGTGGTGGCCGCTGAGCAGCACGTCCGGGATGCCCCGGCCGCGCCACTCGGGCGGCTTGGTGTAGACGGGGCCCTCCAGGAGGTTGGCCATGGCGCCGGGTGCGAAGGAGTCGTCCCGGTGCGACTCGGCGTTGCCGAGGACGCCGGGCAGCAGCCGGGCCACGGCCTCGGTGATGACGAGGACGGCCGCCTCGCCGCCGGCGAGGACGTAGTCGCCGATGGACACCTCGTAGACGGGCATACGGGTGGCGTACTCGTCGATCACCCGCCGGTCGATGCCCTCGTAGCGGGCGGGCGTGAAGACCAGCCAGGGCCGCTCGGCGAGTTCGACGGCGAGTTCCTGGGTGAAGGGGCGTCCGCTGGGCGTGGGGACGATCAGGGCCGGCGCGTGGGAGCCGGCCTCGTAGCCGTCGGCCAGCGCGCTGTCGAGCGCCTCTCCCCAGGGCTCGGTCTTCATGACCATGCCGGGGCCACCACCGTACGGCGTGTCGTCGACCGTGTTGTGGCGGTCGTAGGTCCACGCGCGCAGGTCGTGCACATGGACGTCCAGCTGCCCCCGCGCGCGTGCCTTGCCGACCAGGGAGACGTTCAGGGGTTCGAGGTACTCGGGGAAGATCGTGACGACGTCGAGGCGCATCGCTTACGACTCTTCCCGGGACGAGGACGGCTCTTGCCGCGAGTCCTCCCGCGAGGAGGCGATCTCGGCCCGGTCGTCGATCAGGCCGGGCGGCGGAGAGATGACCGCGCGCTGCTCCTCCAGGTCGATCTCGGTGACGATCTCCCCGACGAAGGGGATCATCACCTCGCTGCCGTCCGGTCGCTCGACGATGAAGAGGTCCTGGGACGGCAGGTGCGAGATCTCGGTGATCCGACCGACCTCCACACCGTCCTCGGTCACCACGTCGAGGTCGATGAGCTGGTGGTCGTAGTACTCGTCCTCTTCCTCGGGCAGCTCGTCCGGGTCGACCTCGGCGATCAGGAGGGTGTTGCGCAGGGCCTCCGCGGCGGTGCGGTCGCGCACGCCCTCGAAGCGCAGCAGCAGCCGGCCGCTGTGGACCCGGCCGGTCTCGATGGTGAGCGGACCCACCGAGGCGGGGTCGGTGGCCAGGACGGCGCCGGGGGCGAGCCGCAGTTCGGGCTCGTCGGTGCGGACCTCGACGGTCACCTCGCCCTTGATGCCGTGGGCGCGGCCGACCCGCGCGACTACCAGCTGCACTTCTCACGATCTCCTGTCATACGACGGCCCCCACGACGTCGGGCCGGGGACGGCCCAGTGGCCCTCCCCGGCCCGAGCCGGTGCTGCGTTCGGCGTCAGCGGACGTGGTCGACGTCGACGAGGTCGACGCGGACACCGCGGCCGCCGATGGCGCCCACGACGGTGCGCAGAGCGCGTGCGGTGCGGCCGTTGCGGCCGATCACCTTGCCGAGGTCGTCCGGGTGGACCCGGACCTCGAGCACGCGTCCGCGACGCAGGTTGCGTGAGGCGACCCGCACATCGTCAGGGTTGTCGACGATGCCCTTCACGAGGTGCTCGAGAGCCTCCTCAAGCATGGTCACGCCTCGGCCGACTCGGACTCGGCGGCAGCCTCGTCCTTCTTCTCCGCCTTCTTCTTCTGGGTGATCGCCTCACCCTTGCCCTCGTCGTCGCCACCGAGGGCCTCGAACGACGGACGCGCCTTCTTCGGCTCGGCGGTCAGCAGCGGAGCCGGGGCGGGCTCGCCCTTGAACTTCTGCCAGTCGCCGGTCTTCTTCAGGATGGCGAGCACGGGCTCGGTCGGCTGCGCGCCGACACCCAGCCAGTACGCCACGCGCTCGGCGTCCACCTCGATGACCGACGGGTTGTAGGTCGGGTGGTACTTGCCGATCTCCTCGATCGCACGGCCGTCACGACGGGTGCGGGAGTCGGCGACGACGATGCGGTAGTGAGGCGAACGGATCTTGCCCAGACGCTTCAGCTTGATCTTGACTGCCACGGGAGTGGGTTCTCCTGGATTTGACGTGGTTGGGCACGGCGAGATTGCCGCGTGGGGTTGCGGTACCCGAGTGCCCGATGGACGCGTCAGCCGGAGGAGAGAGGGGTCCTGTGCGGCTGTCGAGTACAGCTAGCCATTGTGCCACATCCGGCGGACCGCTCCGGACCGGCGGCCCCGGCGGCGGGCACGCCTGAGCGGCATCCGGCGTCCGCCTGACCCGACGCCGGATGCCGCCCGGGCTCACGTCCGACCGACAGCCACGAGATGCCGGTAGTCGTGCCCCCGCGCCTACGCCGCCCCGGCCACCTCGGGGATCCGGAACGGCTTGCCGCAGCCGCCGCACACGATCGGGGCCTGGGCCAGGACCGAGGGGACGACGCGTACGTTGCGGCCGCAGTCGCAGACCGCCTTGACCCGGACGCCGCCGCCGGAGGAGCCGTGGCGGGCGGCCGGGCCCCGGAAGGTGCGGGTGGTGTCGGCGGAGGTGGCCGCGGTGTGCGCCTTCAGGGCGCGCTGGAGGCGCTCGATCGTCGGACGGTAGCGCCGCTTGGCCTCGGGGTTGAGCGTGACCAGCGAGAAGCCGCTGCTCGGGTGCGGCTCCTCGGGGTGGTCCAGGCCCAGCTCCTCGGCGATCGCCAGGAACCTCCGGTTGTGGTACCGGCCGGCGCGGGATGTGTCGCGCACGCCGCGGGCGGCGGCGATGCCATGGACTGCCTCGTGCAGCAGTCGCTCGAAGGAGAGCTCGTGACCGCACGCGGACGAGGACTCTCCGATCAGGGACTCGGGCGCGGCGAGATCGGGCAGCTCGGGGTGGTACCGCTGAATGTCGGCCCACGCCTGTGCCAGCTCTGCGGCGAGAACAGGTGGTGTCTGTGTCGTGCTCACGTAATGACAACGAGCGGGGGTGCCCCTGTGTTCCTATTCCGGGGCATCCCAAATAATTTGCACGTACCCGTCAGTTGCCGCTGATGCGTGGAGACGAGGGCGGGTGCGCTGATCTGCGGAGAAGCCTCACAGCTCGTACCAAGCTGGTGCGTAGTGTGATCTACGCACCAGCACGTAGATCGTGTCCACGCGCTGGTGCGGCTGCGATCCGCGTGTGCGCAAGAGGCGTTTCGGTCGCTCTCGGCGCGGACGGCGCTGCCTCAGTAAGCGCGCGCGACGACCGCGACGTTACCGGGTGCGTCCTCGGCGTCCGGCACCGACCCGTCCTCGGCGACCAGACACCGTACGGTGACCGCGTGTTCGGCCAGCCTGGCCTCGCCCTCCGCGCCGAGCGCGGCCCACGGGATGCGGGCCCAGCCGCCGGCCGCGGCCGCCTCGACGGCCTCCTCGACGGTCGCCACCTCGGACGTACGGGACAGCCGCCGCTGTCGTGACTGGGTCAGCAGCAGCGCCTGGTCCTCCTCCAGCATCCCGGGCAGCACGTCGACGAGCCCGTCCAGCGCCACCGGCTCCTTGCCGCCCGGAATCCGGCGGACCAGCGTCGCCGTGCCGCCTGCCAGGTCACGCGGGCCCACCTCGACCCGCACCGGCACGCCCTTGAGCTCCCAGTCGACGGCCCGGCGTCCGAAGGGGACGTCGGTGCGGTCGTCGACGTGGACGCGGACGCCCGCCGCCCGGAGCCGGTCGGCCAGCTCGCGGACCTTGGCCAGAACCGGCTCGTCGCCCTTGACCGCGACGACGACGACCTGGATCCGCGCCAGCCGCGGCGGCACCCGCAGCCCGTCGTCGTCCCCGTGCGTCATCACCAGGGCGCCGATCATGCGGGTCGTCGAGCCCCAGGAGGTCTGCCAGACGAGCTCCTGCGTGCCCTCCTTCGACAGGTACCGGGTGTTGAAGGCCCTGGCGAAGTTCTGGCCCAGTTCGTGACTGGTGACCATCTGCAGGGCCTTGCCGTCGCCCATCATGCTTTCCAGCGTGAGGGTGTTGACGGCCCCGGCGAAGCGCTCCTTGGCCGTCTTGCGGCCGGCCACGAAGTCCATCGCGAGGACGTTCGTGAGGAAGTCGCCGTAGACGTGCCGATGGATGTGCGCGGCGAAGTCGCGCGCCTCCTCGTAGGTGGCGTGCGCGGTGTGGCCCTCCTGCCACAGGAACTCCGTGGTGCGCAGGAAGAGCCGGGGCCTGAGCTCCCAACGCACCACGTTCGCCCACTGGTTGATCAGCAGGGGCAGGTCGCGGTAGCTCTGCACCCACTTCGAGAAGTAGTCGTTGACGATCATCTCGGAGGTGGGGCGGACGACCGCGGGCTCCTCCAGTTCCTTGCCGCCGCCGTGCGTGACCACGGCCAGTTCGGGTGCGAAGCCCTCCACGTGGTCGGCTTCCCGGGCGAAGTACGACTGCGGGATCAGCAGCGGGAAGTACGCGTTCTGCGTGCCCGTCTCCTTGATGCGGGCGTCCATCTCGGCCTGCATCCGCTCCCACAGCCCGTACCCGTACGGTCGGATGACCATGGTGCCGCGCACCGGGCCGTTGTCGGCCAGTTCCGCCTTGGTGATCAGGTCCTGGTACCAGCGGGGGAAGTCGTCCGCCCGGGGTGTGAGCACGGGAGCCTTTGCCATGGCGCGATGTTACGGGCCCACGTTGCCGTGATGTGAATTCTTTTCGCCTGCACAGCCCACCCACAAGCCGGGCCCGTCAACCCCTGGACGAGCGGTCGAGTGCGGAGTTACCTGGCATACGGGGGAAGTGCGAGCGCACGTCACGGGGGCCACGGACATGGGCACAACGGCAACTCTCGGCGGATTGGGGCGCTTTACATGACACCTACGCTCGTGCGGCAGCACCTACCTCACGCGGGCCGGACGCCCCGTGTGGACCTGTGTGCACGCGCGCGTGACTGGTCCGAGATCCAGGAGCGGATGCTGGTTCCGCTCTACGAGGCCGTCTACGAGCGACTGGAGGTGGGTGCCGGCACGCGGCTGCTGGGCCTCGGGTGCGGCAGCGGACTGGCCCTGCTGATGGCGGCCTCCAGAGGCGCGGCGGCCGTCACCGGTGTCGACTCCTCGTCCCAGAAGCTCGCCCTCGCGCGCGAGAGGCTGCTGCCGCAGGCCTGGGACGGCCGCACGCGTGCGGACACCCGGATCATCGAAGGGGCACCCGGGGACGCGGCCGACGCGGAGACGCCCGCGTACAACCTGGTGACCGCCTTCGAGCCCGTCGGGTGTCTGGCGGGCGACTCGGAGGGACTCGGCGAACTGCTGCGGGCAGCGACACCGCTCGCCGAGCGCGGGGCGCCCGTGGTGCTCGCCGGCTGGGGTCCGCCGGAACGGTGCACCACGTCGTCCGTGCTGCGGGTCGCCACCAGGCTCGCGGATCCTCCCCCCGGCTCTCGGCATCGCTCGGTCTGGGGAGACCCCCGGCGCGGCGTGGGCGGTTGGCGCCCCGCCCTTCGCGATGACCTGGAGGAGGTGGTCCGGCGCGCCGGCCTCAAGCCGGACGGTTCGGGGCGGGTCTCCTGCCCCTTCGGGTACGCCGACACCGACAGCGCGCTGCGGGGGCTGCTGTCCACGGGCCTGTTCGACGCGGCGATCTCCGCGACCGACCGCACGCAGGTCGACAAGGAGGTGACGGAGGCGCTGCACCCCTATGTGCGCGGCGACGGCACGGTGTGGATGCCGAACGTCTTCCGCTACGTGATCGCGCGCACGCCCTAGACCCGCGCCGCACCCGCCGTGCGGCAGGCGCCGGCCTCCGCGGGGTTGGTCGCGTCCGGGTGTGACGGCGACGACCAACCCCCGGCGTGCCGGCGGGTGGGCTCAGCCCATGAACTTCTTGAACTCGTCCGGCAGCTCGAAGTCCTGCGGCGCCTGCTGACCCGGCACTCCGAAGGCACCGCCCTGGGCGGCCGCCGCGCGCCGGGCGGCCTCCTCCTGCTCCTGCTGCTTGCGCTTCATCGGGTTGCCGGAGCGCTGCTTGCCCTTGGCCTTCTTCGGCTGCTTCTTCGCGCGGCCGGGGCCGCCGCCCATGCCCGGGATGCCCGGCATACCCGGCATGCCGCCGCCCTGGGCCATGCGGGACATCATCTTGCGGGCCTCGAAGAACCGCTCGACCAGGTTCTTCACCGCGCTGACCTCGACACCGGAACCGCGCGCGATACGGGCGCGGCGGGAGCCGTTGATGATCGTCGGGTCCTGGCGCTCGGCCGGCGTCATCGACTTGATGATCGCGGCCGTGCGGTCCACGTCCCGCTCGTCGAGGTTGTTGATCTGGTCCTTGATCTGGCCCATGCCGGGCAGCATCCCGAGGAGCTTCGAGATGGAGCCCATCTTCCTGACCTGCTCCATCTGGGCCAGGAAGTCGTCCAGGGTGAAGTCCTGGCCCTTCTTGGACGCCAGCTTGGAGGCCATCTTCTGGGCCTCTTCCTGGCTGAACGTCTTCTCCGCCTGCTCGATCAGGGTGAGCAGGTCACCCATGTCGAGGATGCGGGAGGCCATCCGGTCCGGGTGGAAGGCGTCGAAGTCCTCCAGCTTCTCGCCGTTCGACGCGAACATGATCGGCTTGCCGGTGATCTGCCGGATCGACAGGGCCGCACCGCCGCGGGCGTCGCCGTCGAGCTTGGAGAGCACCACGCCGTCGAAGCCGACGCCGTCACGGAAGGCCTCGGCGGTGTTGACGGCGTCCTGGCCGATCATCGCGTCGACGACGAAGAGGATCTCGTCCGGCGAGACCGCGTCCCGGATGTCCGCGGCCTGCTGCATCATCTCCTGGTCGATGCCCAGGCGGCCGGCGGTGTCCACGATCACGATGTCGTGGACCTTGGACTTCGCGAAGTCGATGGAGTCCTTGGCGACCTTGACCGGGTCGCCGACGCCGTTGCCCGGCTCGGGCGCGTACACGGCGACGCCCGCGCGCTCGGCGACGACGCTCAGCTGGTTGACGGCGTTCGGGCGCTGGAGGTCGGCGGCGACCAGCAGCGGCGAGTGCCCCTGCTCCTTCAGCCAGCGGCCCAGCTTGCCCGCGAGGGTGGTCTTACCGGCACCCTGCAGACCCGCCAGCATGATCACGGTCGGCGGCTGCTTGGCGAAGCGCAGGCGCCGCGTCTCGCCGCCGAGGATCGTGACGAGCTCGTCGTTGACGATCTTCAGGACCTGCTGGGCCGGGTTGAGCGCCCTGGACACCTCGGCGCCCAGGGCACGCTCCTTGACGTTCTTGATGAACGTCCGCACGACCGGCAGCGCCACGTCCGCTTCGAGCAGCGCGATCCGGATCTCGCGCGCGGTGGCGTCGATGTCCGCCTCGCTCAGACGCCCCTTGCCGCGCAGATTCTTGAAGGTCGCTGAGAGGCGATCGGAGAGAGTGTCGAACACGGCGGCGTCGGTCCTCGGTGTCGGGGGCAGTGTGAGCGTCTTCCAGGGTATCCGGCCGCGCAAGACAATCGACCCGCCCGGACCCCTTCGGGGTCACCCCCGCAGCGTCTCCTCCAGCTTGCGTGCCACGCTCGCCGCCTCGTCGCCCGGCAGGGGCGCCCCGTCGGGCCCGGTGACGTAGAAGGCGTCCACCGCGTTCGCGCCCAGCGTCGACACGTGCGCGCTGCGCACCCGTACGCTCGCCTCCTCCAGCGCCCGTCCGATGCGGAACAGCAGGCCCGGCGCGTCCTGGGCGCGGACCTCGATCACCGTGGCGTGCCGGGAGGCGGCCGGGGCGACCGTGACGCGGGCGGCCGGGGCCACCCAGCCGCGGCGCCTGGGGTAGGCGGCGTCGCGTTCGGCGAGACGGCCGGCGATGTCCAGGGTGCCGTCCAGCGCCCGTACGAGATCCGCCCGCAGCCGGGCGGCCTGGGGCAGGGAGCCGTACTCGGCGGCGACCCGCCAGTCCAGCAGCAGCACCGCGCCCTCGACGCCGTCCGGCAGCTCCTGGGCGCGCAGTTCGGCGGTGCGGACGGTCAGCCGGTGCATGGCGAGGACGCCGGCGACCGCGGGCAGGACGCCCGGCTGGTCGGGTACGGCGATGAGCAGCTCGACCCCGAGCGGCTCGGGGTCCCCGGCGGGCTGGTCCTCGGTCGGCGGCTCGGTCTGCGCGCGCAGCGCCAGCACCGGACTGCCGGTGGCGATCGCCTCGATGGCGAGCCGTTCCTGCTCGGCGGTGGGCGCGGCGGCCTCGGGCTCGTCCAGGTCGTCCCCGGCGAACACCGCCGAGACCCGCTTGACCAGGTCGGCGACGAGGGAGCCGCGCCAGGACGACCAGGCCGCCGGCCCGGTGGCCAGGGCGTCCGCCTCGGTGAGGGCGTGCAGCAGTTCCAGGGTGCTCTGTGTGCCGACCGCCTCGGCGACCGAGCGGACGGTGGCGGGGTCCTCCAGGTCGCGCCGGGTGGCGGTCTCGATGAGCAGGAGGTGGTGGCGTACGAGCGTGGAGAGCACCGTGACGTCCGCGCGGTCGAAGCCGATGCGGGCGGCGACGTCCTTGGCGATGATCTCGCCGGCCACCGAGTGGTCGCCGGGCCAGCCCTTGCCGATGTCGTGCAGCAGCGCGGCGACCAGGAGCAGGTCGGGGCGGCTGACGCGGCGGGTGAACTCGGAGGCGCGCACGGCGGTCTCGATCAGGTGCCGGTCGACGGTCCAGACGTGCACGGCGTTGCGCTGCGGCCGGCAGCGCACCCGCTCCCAGTCGGGCAGCAGGCGGGTGATCAGGCCCTCGGCCTCCAGCGCCTCCCACACCTCGACGGTGGGCCGGCCGGAGCCGAGCAGGGTGACGAGCTGTTCGCGCGCCTCGGCGGGCCAGGGTGTGGGCAGCGGGCGCACGGTGGCCGCCAGGCGCCGTACGGCGTGCAGGGAGAGCGGCAGGCCGGCCTGCGCGGCGGCGGCAGCGGCGCGCAGCGGCAGCACCGGGTCGCGCTCGGGGCGCGCGGCGCGGGCGAGCACCACCTCGCCGTCCTGCTCGACCACGCCCTCGGCCAGCGGGGAGCGCTCGGCGACGGGTTTGCCGCCCCCGAGCATGGCGCGCAGCCGGGGCCGTACGGCGCGCGAACGCAGCACGCGCCCCACTTCGCGCCAGGTGACGTCACTGGCGTACGAGATGACCCGCGCCGCCTCGTAGACCTGGCGCAGCAGGGTGTCGGCGTCGAGCAGTCCCAGTTCGGCGGCGACCTGGTCCTGTTCCTGGAGCGCGAGCCGGTCGGTGGCGCGGCCCGTGGTGAGGTGCAGGGCGTCGCGGACGTCGAGCAGCCGGCGCCGGGCGTCGTCGAGGCCCTCGCGGGGGGCGTCGGCCAGCCAGGAGGCGGCGACGGCGCGCAGGGTGGTGGCGTCGCGCAGGCCGCCGCGGGCCTCCTTGAGGTCGGGCTCCAGCAGGTACTGCAGCTCGCCCTGGCGGTCGGCGCGTTCGGCGCACAGTTCCTGGAGTTCGGGCAGGCGCTTGGGCGCCTGGTTGCGCCAGTCGGCGAGGACGGCGGTGCGCAGGGCCGCGGTCAGCCCCAGGTCGCCGGCGATGTGGCGGGCGTCGAGGAGGCCGAGCTGGACCTTCAGGTCCTCGCCGGCGGTCTTGCGGGCCTCTCCGGGGGTGCGCACGGAGTGGTCGAGGGCGAGGCCGAGGTCCCAGACGGGGTACCAGATGCGGTCGGCCAGGGCGGCGATCGCCTTGGTGTCGCCGCCGTCGTGCAGGAGCAGCAGGTCCAGGTCGCTGCGCGGGGACAGCTCGCCGCGCCCGTAGCCGCCGACGGCGACCAGCGACACCCCGCGCATCCCCTCGGCCGCCGCGCCGAACAGCCCTGTCAGCCAGTCGTCGGTCAGCTCCGACAGGGCCGCACGGCGCGGCGGCCCGGACCGCTCCCCCTCGGTGAGGAGGTGCAGCCGGGCCGCCGCGTAGCCGCTGGGTCCCGAGTCCTCTGCTTCGTTGCGCACGTCCGTACTCGACACCCAGCAGCTCCTGTTCTGTTCTCCGGTCAGAGCGCGTCGGGTCCGCGCTCGCCGGTCCGGACCCGGACGGCCGTCTCGACCGGCAGGGACCAGACCTTGCCGTCACCGATCTTGCCGGTGCGGGCCGCCTTGACGATGACGTCGATCAGCTGCTCGGCGTCGTCGTCCTCGGCCAGCACCTCGATGCGGATCTTGGGCACCAGGTCGACGGTGTACTCGGCACCACGGTAGACCTCGGTGTGACCCCGCTGACGACCGTAACCGCTCGCCTCGGTGACCGTCAGGCCGTGCACCCCGAAGGCCTGGAGGGCTTCCTTGATCTCGTCGAGCCGGTGCGGCTTGACGACGGCGGTGATGAGCTTCATGCGTCCACCTTCTTGCTGTCGGCGCCGACACCGGCCGGGACGGCGGTCCGGGCGGCACCGCCGCCGGCCCCGCTGAAGTCGTATGCGGTCTCGGCGTGCTCGGCCTGGTCGATTCCGGAGATCTCCTCGTCCTCGCTGACCCGCATGCCGATGGTCTTGTCGAGGATGAAGGCGAGGATCGCGGAGGCGATCAGGGAGTAGGCGAGGACACCGAAGACACCGGCGCACTGGATCCAGAACTGGTGCATCCCGCCGCCGTAGAAGAGGCCCTTCACGTCGGACTGGCCCTTGCCGCTGGCGAACAGGCCGATCAGCAGGGAGCCGAGGATACCGCCGACCATGTGGACACCGACGACGTCGAGGGAGTCGTCGTAGTTGAAGCGGTACTTCAGGCCCACGGCGGCGGCGCAGCCGACACCGGCGATCGCGCCGACCGCGATGGCGCCCAGCGGGGAGACCGCGCCACCCGAGGGGGTGATGGCGACCAGGCCCGCGACCGCGCCGGAGGCGGCGCCCAGCGTGGTGAACGCGCCGTGGCGGATCTTCTCGTAGACGAGCCAGGCGCACATGGCGGCGGCGGTGGCGATCTGGGTGTTGACGAACATCAGCGGGCCGACGCCGTCGTCGTTGCCGAGCCAGGAGCCGGCGTTGAAGCCGAACCAGCCGAACCACAGCAGACCGGCGCCGAGCATGACCAGCGGGAGGCTGTGCGGGCGCATCGGGTCCTTCTTGAAGCCGACGCGCTTGCCGATGACCAGGATCACGCCGAGGGCCGCGGCACCGGCGTTGATGTGGACCGCCGTACCGCCGGCGAAGTCGATCACGCCCAGTTCGAAGGCCCAGCCGCCGGTGCCCCAGACCCAGTGGGCGACCGGGAAGTAGACGACCGTCGCCCACAGGATGAGGAAGAGGGTCCAGGCGGTGAACTTGACGCGGTCCGCGAGGGCGCCGCTTATCAGGGCGGGCGTGATGATCGCGAACATCATCTGGAAGACGGCGAAGACGAACACGGGGATCGTGTAGCCGGACCAGATGTCCATCTTGTCGATCCCGGCCCAGCCGACGTAGTCGCCGGTCCAGCCGATGAGCGAGCCGTGGTCCGTACCGAACGACATCGAGAAGCCGTAGAGCACCCACAGGATGGTGATGACGCCCATGCTGATGAAGCTCATCATCAGCATGTTGAGGGTGCTCTTGACCCGGACCATGCCTCCGTAGAAGAAGGCCAGGCCCGGGGTCATGATCAGCACCAGGGCGGAAGCAATGAGCATGAAGCCTGTGTTGGCGGCAGACAACTTGTCTGCGGCAAGCGTGATGGCTGGTGCCATCGGCGTCTCCTCGTCGTTGGTACGGCCCCGTGCGGGCGAAGCCTGAGCGGATTGAGGGGTGGGCCGGTTATGCGCCATGAGATTGGCGCAGCGCGGTTTCGGTGGAAGCCCCTCGTTGTTTCGCCGCCGTGACGAAGACGCCGTGTGTGTTACGCGTCGATGAACTGCCGGATGTCCGCCGTATCGATCGTTATCGTGGCGCAACCTTCCCTGAGGGAAAGGATCCGGCCGCGGTCGGCCTTCCGATGACCTGGCATGGGGGAGCCGAGTCGGGCAGTTCGGGAGGGCCGGCCACGGCCGGGGTCAGGGGTTTCAGACCGCCTCGGCGGTCTCCGGGAGCTCGATGGCGAGCTTCTCGGTGAGGTCCACGACCTCGGCCACCTCGCCGAAGTCGCGTACGGCCGTGTCGACCGTCTTTCGGATACGAGTGTTCACGCGCTCGGAGCGGACCTTCTTGGCGATGTGCAGGGCCCGCTCGGCCAGCACCGCGCTCTGCTCGGGCTCGCGGCGCAGCAGGTGGACGGTGGCCATGCCGATCAGGTTCAGCGCGTACGACCGCTGGTGCTCGTCGTCCTGGGCGAACAGGTCGACGGCCCGCTGCATCAGGGGCTCGGCCAGGGAGGCGTAGGCGGGGCTGCGGCCGGCGACATAGGCGAGGTCGCGGAAGGAGTGGCTGTTCTCGCCGTAGAGCTCGGCCTCGGAGAAGAAGCGGATCCAGTCGGGGTCCGGCTCGTCCCACTCGCCGGTCTCGGCGAAGGTGTCCTCGGCCATCCGCACGGCCCGCTTGCACTTGCCGGGCTGGCCCATGTTGGCGTAGGCGCGGGCCTCCATCGCATACAGCATCGACTGGGTGCGGGGGCTCGCGCAGTCGCGGCTTCCGTACTGCGCGAGGTGGATGAGTTCCAGGGCGTCGTCGGGCCGGCCGAGGTGGATCATCTGGCGGCTCATGCTGGAGAGGATGTACGAGCCGAGCGGCTTGTCGCCGGCCTCCTTGGCGGCGTGCAGGGCGAGCACGAAGTACTTCTGGGCGGTGGGCTGCAGACCGACGTCGTACGACATCCAGCCGGCCAGCTCGGCCAGTTCGGCGGCGACCTTGAAGAGCTTGCGGGTGGTGGCCTCGGGCTGGGGCTCCTGGAGGAGGTCGGTCACCTCGTGCAGCTGGCCGACGACCGCCTTGCGGCGCAGACCGCCGCCGCACTGGGCGTCCCACTGGCGGAACATCACCGTGGTGGATTCCAGGAGGTCCAGCTCCGGCTTGGACAGCCGGCCGCGGGCCCGGCTCGCGGGTCCGGGCTCCGGCTGCGGGGCCTGGGGGGCGGGCACCAGCCAGCGCTGCATGGGCTCGATGAGGGCCGGGCCCGCGGACAGGACCAGCGAGCTCCCGAGGAAGCCGCGCCGCGCCAGCATCAGGTCGCTGCGCGAGAACTCGCCGAGCAGGGCCACTGTCTGCGGGCCCGTCCAGGGCAGGTCCACGCCGGACACGGACGGTGACTGCCGTGCCGCGCGCAGGCCGAGGTCCTCCACGGAGACCACGAGGCCGAAGCGCTCGGAGAACAGCTCGGACAGGATCCTGGGGATGGGTTCGCGGGGGTTCTCGCCGTCCAGCCAGCGGCGGACCCGCGAGGTGTCGGTGGAGATGTGGTTGGCGCCCAACTGACGGGCCCGGCGGTTGACTTGACGGGCCAGTTCGCCCTTCGACCAGCCGCTGCGCACGAACCAGGACGTGAGCAACTCGTTCGGGCGCTTCTCGCTGCCGGTCGCGGTCGCCCCGCCTTGGCCGTTGTCGCTCACTGGAACGCCCCCATCCCTGAGACCACTTGTCGCCGAGTGCGCCAAGCCCTATCAGAATGCCGGTGAATACGGCCTCTCGTCCGCCGGTTCTCACCCTTCGAACGGGATACCGACTTGCCTCCGGCATACCCACGAGCGCATGTGCCCCCAGGCCTCGTGCACTCACGGTAATCCTACGATCACCCGTCCAGCCATGGCGATCCCGGAAACGCCACCATTCGCCACCCCTTCGAATGAACTCCTGGTCGCCACTACGCGATTCACTTGACATAGGACGACCGGGGGTGGGCGGAGTGGTGCACTCAGGGGCGCACGCAGCCGAACTCACCACCCGGGGCACTTCCGAGCGCCGCCCAGACCCCGCGGAGCCGGGGCACTGGGAACACAGAGGGTCACGATCCGCTTCCGCGCCGTAACCGTCGGCGCTTCGGACCGTTGGAGGGGGCATGGGTTTCACGATCGGCGGCATCCGGGAGATCCGTTCCGGCACGCGTCGGCGCGGCCGCTCCTCGGAGTGCACGACTGTCGCCGAGTACACGGGACTGTGGGGCTGGGACGTGGTGCCGGGCGCACGGGCCGCGGCGGGCGCCTGTTCCTGCGGCCGGGCGGACTGCCGGGCGCCGGGCGCGCACCCGCTCGACTTCGCGCCCCCGGTCCCCGCCGGCGCCACCCTCGACGACGTGACCAAGGCCTGGTCGGAGCTGCCCGGCGCCTCCGTGATGCTGCCGGTCGGCCGTGCCTTCGACGTGATCGAGGTGGCCGAGCCCGCCGGGCGCCGTGCCCTGGTCCGCCTGGAGCGCATGGGCCTGCCGCTCGGCCCTGTCACCGCCACCCCCGAGGGCCGCGCCCACTTCTTCGTCGCCCCCGGCGCCGCCGCCGAGCTGCCGGACCTGCTCTACCGCATGGGCTGGGACGACCCGACCTCCCTGGACCTGCGCGGCCTCGGCCCCGGCGCGTACATCACGGCCCCGCCGTCCGACCGGGGCGGCCTGGGCCCGGTGCGCTGGCTGCGGGCGCCCTCGCTGGACACGGCGTCGAAGCCGCCGGCGGCACGGCTGCTGCTGGGCACGCTGGCGTACGTGGCGCACCGGTCACGGGCGTAGCCGGGGCGGTGGCAGGACCGTACACAGCGAAGCACCCGTCTCCCGACTGCACCTCGGGAAACGGGCGCTTCTCCGTCCACGCACCGACACAGTTGTCCGGCGTCACTCCCCGATAAGGGCGTCAACGAACGCCTCCGGCTCGAACGGCGCCAGGTCGTCCGCGCCCTCGCCCAGGCCCACCAGCTTCACCGGCACGCCCAGCTCGCGCTGCACGGCGACCACGATGCCGCCCTTGGCGGTGCCGTCCAGCTTGGTCAGGACGATGCCGGTGATGTCGACGACCTCGGCGAAGACGCGGGCCTGCACCAGGCCGTTCTGCCCGGTGGTGGCGTCCAGCACGAGCAGCACCTCGTCCAGCGGCGCGTGCTTCTCCACGACGCGCTTGACCTTGCCGAGCTCGTCCATGAGGCCGGTCTTGGTGTGCAGGCGGCCGGCGGTGTCGATGAGCACCACGTCGGCGCCCATCTCCTTGCCCTCCTTGACCGCGTCGAAGGCGACCGAGGCGGGGTCGCCGCCCTCCGGCCCGCGCACGGTGTAGGCGCCGACGCGCTCGCCCCAGGTCTGCAGCTGGTCGGCGGCGGCGGCACGGAAGGTGTCGGCGGCGCCGAGGACGACGGACTGTCCGTCGGCCACCAGGACGCGGGCGAGCTTGCCGGTGGTGGTGGTCTTGCCGGTGCCGTTGACGCCGACGACCATCACGATGCCGGGCTTGCCGGTCTCCGGCTCGGTCCTCACCGCGCGGTCGAAGTCGGTGCCGACCAGCTTCAGCAGCTCGTCGCGCAGCAGGCCGCGCAGTTCCTCGGGGGTGCGGGTGCCGAGCACCCTGACGCGCTCGCGCAGGCCGTCGACCAGCTCCTGGGTGGGCTGCACGCCGACGTCGGCGGTGAGCAGGGTGTCCTCGATCTCCTCCCAGGTCTCCTCGTCGAGGTGCTCGCGCGACAGCAGCGTGAGCAGGCCCTTGCCGAGGGCGTTCTGGGAGCGGGAGAGACGGGTGCGCAGGCGCACGAGCCGGCCGGCGGTCGGCTCGGGGACCTCGATCTCGGGGACTTCCAGGGAGGGCGGTTCCTCGACGGCGACCGGCGCCGGGCCACCGCCCGGAAGATCCACCTCCTCTATCGTGCGGCGCGGTTCGTCGCGCGGCGTCTCGGCCTCGTCGCCGACGTGCGGCTCGGCCGGCGGGGTGGTGATGTCGGGCGCGGAGGGCGGCGGCGGGGGCAGCGGCTTCTTGCGCCGGCTGCCGATGACGAGCCCGCCGAGCGCGCCGAGCACGACCACGGCGATGACTACAGCAAGGATGACGGTTTCCATAACGCGTCCAGTATCGGCCATGGGGTCCCGTGGCACCCCTCTGGATGTCTGACGGGTCGTCAGCTAACGTCCTCCCCCACACCCGCCCGGCGAAGGAGGACGATCTCCATGCCCGTCACGGTCGTACGGTTCAACCTCGTCGAACCCGGGGCCACGCCCGCCTCCCTCGGCGCGCGCTACCAGGCCGCCCTGGAGATGGCCGGCTACGCCGACGAGCACGGCGTCACCACCGTGCAGACCGAGGAGCACCACGGCGTCGGGAACAACTGGCTGCCGTCGCCGTTCGCCTTCGCCGCCGCCGTGTTCGGGGCCACCCGGCGGATCGCGGTGACGGTCTCGGCGGTGATCGGTCCGCTGCACGATCCGCTGCGGCTGGCCGAGGAGATCGCCGTGCTGGACCTGCTCAGCGGCGGGCGCTTGGTGACGGTCGCGGGGATCGGGTACCGGCCGGAGGAGTACGCCCAGTTCGGGGTGGAGTGGAAGCGGCGGGGCAGGCTCCAGGACGAGCTGCTGGAGACCCTCCTGAAGGCGTGGACCGGGGAGGAGTTCGAGTACCGCGGCCGTACGGTACGGGTCACTCCGCGCCCCTTCACCGAGCCGCACCCCCTGCTGCTGGTCGGCGGCTCCTCCCAGGCCGCCGCCCGCCGGGCCGCCCGCCTGGGTCTGCCGTTCTTCCCCAGCGCGCACCTGCCGGAGCTGGAGGCGTACTACAAGGAGCGGCTCGTCGAGTACGGCACCGAGGGCTGGACCATGATGCCGACCGCCGAGACCCCGCTACTGCACCTCTCCGAGGACCCGGACCGGGCCTGGGCGCGGTACGGCGAGCACTTCCTGCACGAGGCCCGGACGTACGCCTCCTGGCAGTCCGGCGACATCACCTCGGCGGTGCGCTCGGCGGCCACCACCGTGGCGGAGCTGCGTGCCGAGGGCGTCTACCGGATCCTGACGCCGGACCAGTGCGTGGCGCTGGGGCTCGACAACCTCGTCCTGCATCCGCTGGCGGGCGGCATGCCGGTGGACGAGGGCCGGCGCAGCCTGCGGCTGTTCTGCGAGGACGTACTGCCCCGGCTCGGTGGGTGAGCCGGGGCAGTACGCCGTGGGGATACGGGGAGAAGGGCAGCGGGGACTTGGCCCGTCTCCCCGGGCCGGAAGGGGCCCCGGGGGGCCTCAGCCCATCTCCTCCAGCGCCTTGCCCTTCGTCTCCTTGACGAACTTCAGGACGAACGGCACGGACAGCGCGGCGAAGACCGTGTAGATCACGTAGGTCGCGGAGAGGTTCCAGTCGGACAGCGACGGGAAGCTCGCGGTGATGGCCCAGTTGGCGATCCACTGCGCGGAGGCGGCCACACCCAGGGCGGCGGCGCGGATCTTGTTGGGGAACATCTCGCCGAGCATGACCCAGACGACCACACCCCAGGACAGGGCGAAGAAGAGCACGAACACGTGGGCGGCGATCAGGGCGGTCCAGCCCTGCGCGGCCGGCAGCTTGCCGTCGACCAGGTCGTACGAGAAGGCCCAGGCCTCAAGGGCGAGACCGATGACCATGCCGACGGAGCCGATGAGGGCGAGCGGCTTGCGGCCGACGCGGTCGACGAAGATCATCGCGATCACGGTGCCGACGATGTTGATGATCGACGTGGTGAAGGAGTAGAAGAACGAGTCCGTGGGGTCGACGCCGACCGACTGCCACAGCGTCGAGGAGTAGTAGAACGCGACGTTGATGCCGACGAACTGCTGGAAGACCGACAGGCCGATGCCGATCCAGACGATCGGCTTGAAGAAGAAGCCGCCGCCGAGCAGGTCCTTGAAGGTGGACCTGTGCTCGCTCTTCATGGCGTGCTCGATCTCGGCGACGCGGGCGTCCAGGTTCACGTCCTGGCCCTCGACCTCGGCGAGGATCTCGCGGGCGCGGTCGTGCTTGCCGACGGAGATCAGGAAGCGCGGGGACTCGGGGATGGCGAAGGAGAGCAGGCCGTACAGAACGGCCGGGATCACCATGACGCCCAGCATGACCTGCCAGGCCTCCAGGCCCATCAGCTTGCCGCGCTGGTCGCCGCCGGCGGCGTTGAGCAGACCCCAGTTGACCAGCTGCGAGATGGCGATGCCGACGACGATCGCGGCCTGCTGGAAGGAGCCGAGCCGGCCACGGTAGGCAGGCGGGGCGACCTCGGCGATGTAGGCGGGGCCGATCACGGAGGCCATGCCGATGGCGAAGCCGCCGACGATGCGCCAGAAGGCGAGGTCCCACAGCGCGAAGGGCAGCGCCGAGCCGACGGCGCTGATGGTGAACAGCACGGCGGCGATCTGCATGCACCGGATGCGGCCGATGCGGTCGGCTATCCGGCCCGCGGTCGCGGCGCCGATGGCGCAGCCGATCAGGGCGATGGCGATGACCTGGGCGAGGGCCGCGGAGCCGATGTCGTAGCGGCCGCGGATGGCCTCGACGGCGCCGTTGATCACGGAGCTGTCGTAGCCGAAGAGGAAACCGCCCATCGCGGCCGCCGCCGCGATGAAGATGACGTGCCCGAGATGATCGGGATGAGCCGTCCTGGCTCCTGACTTCTGTGCCTGCGCTGTGCTGGTCACGTTCTTCTCCTCGGGCACACCGGCAACGCTGCCGGGTGGGGTGAGCCCTTCGAGGTAGGTGGTACCTGAAGGTAAAAGCAACGTTGCCGAGACTATGCCTTCAAGTTTCGAAGTCAAGAGGGCGTAGCTGTGAGATTTCAGCGCAGGGGTGACCTGGTTTCGTTCAAGACTTGAAGGGAAGGCGTTCAGCGGAGTCTCTGGCTGATGACCTTCGAGACACCGTCGCCCTGCATGGAGACGCCGTACAGCGCGTCGGCGACCTCCATCGTGCGCTTCTGGTGGGTGATGACGATCAGCTGAGAGCTCTCCTGCAACTCCTGCATGATCCGGATCAGCCGCTGCAGGTTGGTGTCGTCGAGGGCGGCCTCGACCTCGTCCATGACGTAGAACGGGCTCGGCCGGGCCTTGAAGATCGACACCAGCAACGCCACGGCGGTGAGCGAGCGCTCGCCACCGGAGAGCAGGCTCAGCCGCTTGACCTTCTTGCCCGGCGGGCGGGCCTCGACGTCGACGCCCGTGGTCAGCATGTTGTCGGGGTCGGTCAGGATGAGCCGCCCCTCGCCGCCGGGGAAGAGCCGGCTGAAGACGCCCTCGAACTCGCGGGCCGTGTCCCGGTAGGCCTCGGTGAAGACCTGCTCGACGCGTTCGTCGACCTCCTTGACGACCTGGAGCAGGTCGGCGCGGGTCTTCTTCAGGTCCTCCAGCTGCTCGCTGAGGAACTTGTGGCGTTCCTCCAGCGCGGCGAACTCCTCCAGGGCGAGCGGGTTGACCTTGCCGAGCTGCTGGTAGGCCCGCTCGGCGGCCTTGAGCCGCTTCTCCTGCTCGGCCCGGTGGAACGGCTTCGGCTGGTTGCGGGGGTGCTCGGGGTCCTCGGGCAGCTCCTCGCCCTCGGCGGGCGGGGAGGGCGGTACGAGCCGGTGGGGGCCGTACTCGTCGACCAGCCCCGCCGGCTCCACGCCCAGCTCCTCCAGCGCCCTCGTCTCCAACTGCTCGATCCGCAGCCGCTTCTCGGCGCCGAGGACCTCGCCGCGGTGCACCGAGTCGGTCAGCTTGTCGAGTTCGGCCTTCAGGTCGCGGCCGGCGGTGCGGGCGGCCGCCAGCTCCTGCTCCCGGCGCGCCTTGGCGGCCTCGGCGGCGGTGCGCTCGGCGTCGGCGCGGGCGAGGGAGACCTCGACGTGCGCGAGCAACTGCCGGGCACCGGAGGCGACCGCTTCGGCGACGGCCGCCTCGTGGCGCAGCCGCGCCCGGCGCTGTTCGGCACGCGCGCGTGCCTCGCGCTCCGCTCGGGCGGCGCGGTCGAGGGAGTCGGCGCGGCCGGCGAGCCCCTTGACGCGTTCTTCGTGCGTACGGACCTGGAGGCGGGCCTCCATCTCGGTCTGGCGGGCGTTGGCGCCGTCGGCGGCGAGGCGGTCGCGGACCGAGGTGTCGGGTTCCTCCTCGACCGGCATCTCCTCGGCGACGGCGAGGCGTTCGGCGAGTTCCTCGACCTCTTGCAGGGCCTTGTCCAGGGCGTCCTGCGCTCGCGCGGCGGCCGCGGTGGAGCGTTCGGCCTCACCGGCCGCGCCCCGAGCCTGGCCGGCGAGGCGGCCGAGCTGCTGGGCCACGGCCGACTTCTCGCGGTCGGCGGCGCGGCGGCGCTCGCCGAGTTCCTCCACGAGGGCGGCGCACTCGCGGCGGCGTTCCTGCGCCGCGTGCTGGGCTTCGGTGAGCTCCTCGCAGCGGACGGCCAGTTCCCGCAGCTCGGCGGCCGCCTCGTCGACGGACGCCTGGACTTCGAGGAGGCTGGGGGCGCCCGCGGAGCCGCCGTGGGCGAAGTGGGCGCCGAGGAGGTCGCCTTCGGCGGTGACGGCGGTGAGGTGGGGGTGGCTGTAGACGAGCTCTTCGGCGTCTTCGAGCGTGTTGACGACGACGATGCCGTGCAGGAGGCGGCGGACGGCGGGCATGAGGTCGGAAGGGGCGCGGACGAGGTCCGCCGCGTAGTGCCGTCCGGCGGGTGCGGCTTCGTCGTGGCTGGTCGCGCCCCGCGGCGGAGCCGCATGTTGATGCGGCCCCGCGTCCCTCTGAGGCGCTTCCCCTGCCGGCAACAGAGACGCTCGGCCCGCGTCCTGCTTACGCAGCAGCCGGATCGCGTCCGCCGCCGCCGATGGGGAGGTGACCGCCACGGCATCCGCCGCCGCGCCGAGAGCTGCCGCCAGGGGGACCTCGTAGCCCGGTGTCACCGTCAACAGCTCGGCGGCCGGACCCAGCAGCCCGGTGAGACGGTCCTTCGCGTCCAGCAAGGCGCCCGTGCCGTCCTTGCGGCGCAGGCCCAGCGCCAGCGCATCGTGCCGGGCCTGCGTCGCCGCGCGCCTGCGCTCCGCCGCCGTGGCCGCCTCGCGGGCCGCCGTCAGGGCCGCTTCCGCCTCCGCCAGCCGTCGCTTGGCCGCCTCGTGCCGTTCCGCCAGCTCCGTGTCGCCCGCGTCGAGTTCGTCGACCTCCGCCTTCAGGGCCTCGTACTCCTCCTGCGCGGCGACGGCCCGCTCCCGGGCCTCGTCCCGCGCCGCGGCCAGGCGGTCGATCTCGGCCTGGGCGGAGGCGGCGCGGGAGCGGGCCGCGTTGACCTGGCCGCCCAGACGGGCCAGGCCCTCGCGGCGGTCGGCGATGGCGCGGGCCACGTCCTTCAGGCGCCGTTCCTCCTCGGCGAGCGAGCGCTCCAGCTCGGCGCGGTGCGCGACCGTGTCCTCCAGGGCGCGCTCGGCGGCCTCCAGGGCGGCCTCCAGCTCGGCCTCCTGCTCGCGGATGCGGGCGGCCTCGCGCTCCATGTCCTCCGGATCACGGCCGCGCCGCTCCTCCGGAGGCGCCGAGGTGGCGCTCTTGACGCGGGCGTCGGCCAGCGAGATCGTGCCGCGCACGCGCTCGGCGAGCTGGGAGAGCTCGTACCAGGTCTGCTGGGCCCGCTGAAGGCGGGGGGTGAGCCGGCGGACCTCGTCCTCCAGGAGCGCCTCGCGCTGGAGGGCCTTCTTCAGCTCCTGCTCGGCGGCTTCCTTGCGTTCCTTCAGCGCGGCCTCGTCCGCGACCTCGGCCTGTAGCGCCTGGCGCAGCCGTACGAGATCGTCGGCGAGCAGGCGCAGGCGGGCGTCGCGCAGGTCGGCCTGGATGACGGCGGCGCGGCGTGCGACGGCGGCCTGGCGGCCCAGGGGCTTGAGCTGGCGGCGGAGTTCGTCGGTGAGGTCCTGCACGCGCGCGAGGTTGGCCTGCATGGCGTCCAGCTTGCGCAGCGCCTTCTCCTTGCGCTTGCGGTGCTTGAGGACGCCGGCGGCCTCCTCGATGAAGGCGCGGCGGCCCATGGGATCGGCGTGCAGGACGGAGTCGAGCTGGCCCTGGCCGACGATGACGTGCATCTCGCGGCCGATGCCGGAGTCGGAGAGCAGTTCCTGGATGTCGAGCAGGCGGCAGGTGTCGCCGTTGATCTGGTACTCGCTGCCGCCGTTGCGGAACATGATCCGCGTGATGGTGACCTCGGCGTACTCGATGGGCAGCGCGCCGTCGGAGTTGTCGATGGTCAGGGACACCTCGGCGCGGCCCAGCGGCGGGCGGCCGGTGGTGCCGGCGAAGATGACGTCCTCCATCTTGCCGCCGCGCAGCGACTTGGCGCCCTGCTCGCCCATCACCCAGCTGAGGGCGTCGACGACGTTGGACTTGCCCGAGCCGTTCGGCCCCACGACACACGTGATCCCCGGCTCGAACCGGAGCGTGGTCGCCGAGGCGAACGACTTGAACCCGCGGAGGGTCAGGGCCTTGAGGTGCACGCCGCTGGACTCTACCTGCCAGGGGTGTCTCACTCCATGAACCCGCGGTTTCACCCATGAACGTGCAGGGCACACCAGACGTTAAAGACAGTGAAAGGATGCGCGGGGGAAAGAAAGAAGGGACGCCGAAGCGTCCCTTGCAAATCTGACAACTGAGCGGTGGATACGGGCGGTCCAACCACTGCCGTCATCGTGTGATGCAGTGATCAGGTGAGCGCAGGCTCCGCCTGGTGTGCGTCGATGCTCTCCATGATCCTGTCGTGAGAAGCGGCAGCCTGCAGAGCGTCGTTCTCGGCCTGGATCCGTACGAGCTCGGATTCCAGATCCTGCACGCGCTGCTGGAGCCGTCGCATCTCGGCGAGGAGTCGAGGGTCGGAGCCGCCGACGTAACCGAGAAGCGCCTTTGCCATGATGGATGGTCCTCCACACTGAGTGACCGACCGAAGCGGTGTGGGTCGTGAGGGATTCGCACCCGCGGTGCTTGGCACTGTTGAGTTTGTGCTGCTGTTCAACCATGCCAAACAGCTAGGGTGCGCGGGGTGCTTTCAGCGTCTCACCAAAAAGTTTGACGGTCAACACGATCACGCCCCGTATTGGCGGGCAACCCGGGGGAACGCGGCCGGATCGGCGGCGTTGCGACTCCTGCGGGGCCCTCAGGGCGTGGCGATCATCCTTACGTGCCGGAGCCTGCCAGAGCAAGCGGTTCTTGGCAACCACCAGGCCATTTCTGCTTCCGGCAGCCGCCCGCGGCATGTCCCCCGGCTTCCGCCTGGGCCGCTTTACAGAACCGGCTCAGCGGATGGCGAAGCCGTCGTAACCCCCACGGGGTGTGTCCCAGATCTCGGTGACGCCGTCCACGCGCCCGGGCGTGTCGTCACTCTGGAGCCACTCCAGAAGACCTTCACACCGCTCTCGCGAGCCCTCCGCGACCACCTGGACGCGTCCGTCGCCCAAATTGAGAGCAAAACCACTCAGGCCGCCGAGCTCGAGGGCCTTGGCCCGCGTGAACCAGCGAAAACCCACACCTTGGACGCGTCCTCGCACCCAGGCGACCATCCGCACATCCTCGCTCATGGGTGCAACCTAACCGGCCAATGTCTCTCCGGACACTTCCTCCTCTGGCGCCATGCGGTACCGTCCCCACCCAATGAATCTCATATGAAACTCACTCCATCGAGTGAGTTGCGTCACCCGCAAGATCGCATGAGCCGGGTTGACCGCAGCACGAGGAAGGCATGGACATGGGACGCCACCGACGCTCCGCCGCCGGCCGCGCCGCCACGGGCCGCGCCACGGGGGTCACAGGTACGGACCGTTCCCACACGGACGGCACGGACGGCTTCGACCCGCGGAAGTACTCGTACAGCTACGACGGGCCGCAGGAGTACGCGGGCGGCACCGCGTCCGCCTCCGCCCGCATGGGCACGGCGCCGTATCTGGACACCGAGGCCTACGCCGAGGCGGACGCGCGCAGTGCCGCGTACCTGTTCGCCACGGAGGAGGACTTCGCCACGGTCTTCCCGGAGCACGGGTTCGCGCCCGACAAGGGCTCCCGGCGCGGTGGGAGCCGGCGGCGGAAGAAGAAGACCGTGACACCGGTGAAGTCCGGCCTGCTCGGGGTCTCCGCCGCGGTCGCCATCGGCACGGTCGCGGTGGCCACGGGCGCGGTGCCGGGCCTGGACAACTACAAGCTCGGCGGCAGCAGCAGCAGCGGCGGCTCGGCACAGGCGGCGGGGACGCCGACCAACAGCGCCACCGAGCAGGGCGGCACCTCCGGGAGCGCCACCGGCCGGGACGACGGGTCGTCCACCAGCCGGGACTCCGACCGGTCGGCCTCGCCCTCCGCCGCGCCGTCCACGTCCACCTCCACGGCGGCGCCGAGCGAGGCACCGACGAAGAAGCCGACGGCCACGCCCAGCGAGAAGCCGTCGGCCACGCCGTCGCAGAAGGAGACCAGCCCGCCCCGGCAGACCGCCGCCCCGGTGACGGTCTCCGCGCAGGCCGCCGCCGAGGCGGAGGTGCTCAGGCTGGTCAACGAGGAGCGGGCCAAGGTCGGCTGCAGCGCGGTCGCCGCGAACAGCTCGCTGACCGACCTCGCCGAGAACTTCAGCGAGGCGATGGCCTCGCAGAACTTCTTCGACCACACCGATCCCAGCGGCGCCACGCCGTGGGACCGGGCCGCCAAGCTCGGCATCACCGACCTCGGCGGCGAGAACATCGCCCGGGGCCAGGCCGACCCGGCGGCGGTGATGGAGGCGTGGATGAACAGCCCCGGCCACCGGGCGAACATCCTGAACTGCGACTTCAAGACCCTCGGCGTCGGCGTGCACTTCGGCACGGGCGGCCCCTGGTGGACGCAGGACTTCGGCTACTAGACGGCCGTACGGCGAGCCGGCCCCACGGCGTTCAGGCGGCGCGGCCCAGGCGGAACACCCGCGCCGTCTCCGTCACCCGGCGTCCCAGGTGCTCCGCCGTCTTGACGTCGGCCTTGTGGACGGCTTCCGGGCCCTCGTCGACGTTGGTCTGGGCGGCGGCGCCGGCGAAGACGCCGAGGCGGTTGAGGTCGTGCTCGGAGCCCTCGCTGTTGTTCCAGCCGGGGTGCAGGCCGAGGTTGACCCAGTGCATGCCGTGCTGGCCGGCGAGGATCTGGAAGAACTGCAGGGTGTGCAGCTTGTCGCCGCTCTTGGAGCCGGAGTTGGTGAACCCGGCGGCCAGCTTGTCCTTCCAGTCCTGCCCGAACCAGCGCTTGGAGGACGCCTCGGCGAACACGTGGAAGGCGCCGGACGCGGTGCCCATGTAGGTCGGCGAGCCGAAGACGATGGCGTCCGAGCGGTCCAGCACCGCCCACTGCTCGTCGGTGATCTCGTCGACGTTGATCAGGTGCACCTCGGCACCCGCCTCGGCGGCACCGGCACGGACGGCCTCGGCGAGCACGGCGGTGTGGCCGTAGCCGGAGTGATAGGCGATGGAGACGACAGGGGTGGTCACGATGGGTACTCCTGGGAATCAGCGGCAGCCGGCGATGACCGGCGATATCGAAAGGAAAGCACTAACTTCTGGTTAGTGCAACCTGCGAGTTAGCGCTGCGTTCGAGTACGCTTGAGGCATGGACACCACGCAGGAGCGCACGGCGACGCAGGATCTGCCGTACAACGTGTTCGCCAAGGCCTGCCCTTCGCGCGGCACGCTGGAGCATGTGACGGGGCGCTGGGGCGCGCTCACGCTCGGCGCGCTGCACGAGGGCTCGCTGCGCTTCAACGAGCTGCGGCGCCGGGTCGACGGCGTGAGCGAGAAGATGCTCTCCCAGACGCTGCACGCCCTGGAGCGCGACGGGCTGGTGCACCGCGAGGCGCAGCCGACGAACCCGCCCCGCGTGGACTACGAACTGACACCGCTGGGCCGTCAGGTCGCCGAGCGGCTCCTCGGCCTCATCCGTCTGCTGGAGGGCCGGATGGACGACGTCCTCGCCGCCCGGGAGCGTTACGACGCCACGCGCGGCGCCCTCTGACAGCGCGGGCAGAAGTAGCTGGACCGGTTCATCCAGGGCCGCCTGCGCATCGGCGTACCGCACCGCCTGCACGGCAGCCCCGCACGGCCGTACGCGTCAAGCGAGCGGTCGAAGTAGCCCGACTCGCCGTTGACGTTGACGTAGAGGCTGTCGAAGCTGGTGCCGCCGACGGCGAGGGCCGCGTTCATCACGTCCCGTACGTGGCCGAGGAGTTCGGCCGTGCGCGGGCGGGTGAAGCCGGCCGTCGGGCGCTCGTAGTGGATGCGGGCGCGCCACAGCGCCTCGTCCGCGTAGATGTTGCCGACTCCGCTGATCAACGACTGGTCCAGCAGGGCCCGTTTGATGGTGGTGCGCTTGCGGCGCAGGGCCTGGTGGAAGGCCTCGTCGTCGAACAGCGGGTCGAGGGGGTCACGGGCGATGTGCGCGATGACGTCGGGCAGGCCCTCGGGGGTGTTGTCGTGCAACGACAGTCCGCCGAAGGTGCGTTGGTCGACGAAGCGGAGTTCGGTGCCAGCATCGTCGGCGAAGCGGGCGCGGATGCGCAGGTGCTTCTCGTCGGGGGCCGTGGCCGGCTGGACCAGGAGCTGGCCGCTCATGCCGAGGTGGGCCAGGACGGACTGACGCGTGTCCTCCAGGGGCAGCCACAGGTACTTGCCGCGCCGGCTCGGGACGCCCACGCGGTGACCCTTGAGACGGTGCGCGAAGTCGTCGGGGCCGGCGACGTGGCGGCGCACGGCACGCGGGTGCAGCACCTCGACGTCGGCCACGACACGATGGGCGACCCACCGCTCCAGACCCCGCCGGACGACCTCGACCTCGGGCAGCTCGGGCACCGGTACCCCCGTTGTGGATGAGTCGAGCGCCCGCCCCGGAGGGACGGGCGCTCAGGACGCGCTGTACGTCAGGCTGAGACGGAGTGCGGGCCTTCGCCGTCCTGGGCGGCCTTCTCGGCCGCCGTCTGCTGGGCGCGCTCGTCCGCCGCGGCCCGGATGGACCGCCAGGCGGACTCGGCGGCCTGCTGCTCCGCCTCCTTCTTGCTGCGGCCGGTGCCGGTGCCGTACGAGACGCCTCCGACGCGGGCGGCAGCAGTGAAGGTCTTCTCGTGGTCGGGGCCGGTCTCCGAGACCAGGTACTCGGGCACGCCGAGCCCCTCGGTCGCGGTGAGCTCCTGGAGGGACGTCTTCCAGTCCAGGCCGGCTCCGAGGTTCGAGGACTTCTCGATCAGCGGGTCGAACAGGCGGTGCACCAGTTCGGAGGCCGCGTCGAGGCCCTGGTCGAGATAGACCGCGCCGATCACCGCTTCGAGGGTGTCGGCGAGGATGGACGCCTTGTCCCGGCCGCCCGTGCCCTCTTCGCCCCGGCCGAGCCGGATGAAGGAGCCCAGGTCGAGCCCGCGGCCGACCTCCGCCAGCGCACGCGAGTTGACCACCGCGGCCCGCAGCTTGGCCAGTTGGCCCTCGGGCAGGTCGGGGTGGGTGTTGTACAGCGTGTCCGTGACGACCAGGCCGAGCACGGAGTCCCCGAGGAACTCCAGCCGCTCGTTGGTCGGCAGACCGCCGTTCTCGTACGCGTACGAACGGTGGGTCAGCGCACGCACCAGAAGGGCGGACTCGAGCTTGTACCCGAGCCGCCCTTCCAGGAGCGTGTGGGACGAGGCCGTGTTGTCCGCTTTCTTCTTGGCGGACGGGTCCGCCTTGGCGTCATCCGCCTTCTTGGCAGTGGACACGGTGCCTCTCACCAGCCGCTCAGACCTCGAGGACCTGGCGCTTGTTGTAGGTGCCGCAAGACGGGCACGCGATGTGCTGCTGCTTGGGCTCGTGGCAGCGCTCGCACGCAACCAGGGTGGGGACCGCAGCCTTCCACTGCGACCGGCGGTGGCGCGTGTTGCTGCGCGACATCTTCCGCTTCGGAACAGCCACGGCTACTTCTCCTGCTTCTCGTCGACGCCCGGTTCGGCGCCGCTCATCTCGTCCTTCTCGCCGTCCGTCATGGTCTCGGCGAGTCCCTGCAGTGCCGCCCAACGGATGTCGACGGCGTCATGGTGGTGGTCCGGGTCGTCCGCCAGCCGCGCTCCGCACTCGGAGCACAGACCCGGGCAGTCTTCCTGGCACACCGGCTGCATCGGCAGTGCGAGCACCACCGCATCGCGCAGCACGGGTTCGAGGTCGAACAGGCCGTCCTCGATGAAGAGCCTGTCCTCGTCTTCCTCGGCGTCGTCGGCCGGCTCCGCCTTGGGGCGGCCCCGGTCGTCGGCGTCAGGGTACGAGAACATCTCCTGGAAGTCCGCTTCGACGTCGAGCTGAAGCGGCTCCAGACACCTTACGCACTCCCCCTCGGCCTGTGCACGGGCGGTGCCTGTGACAAGCACCCCTTCCATGACCGACTCGAGTCGGAGTTCGAGTTCCACCGGGGCGCCTTCCGGCACTCCGATGACTCCCTGGACACCGAAGTCCTTGGGAGCGTCGACCGTGCGGGACAGCCGCTGCAGCGCACCGGGACGCCGGCCCAGCTCGTGCGTGTCGAACACGAGGGGGTTGCGGTGGTCGAGGCGAGCGTTGGGGGTCATTCCTGCTTTCGGTCTTCTGAACTCAGAGGGACGCCGCCCTGCGGTGTTCCCGGGCAGCGTAGATCGCGGACGTACACGCGACCGAAGAGCCAGGATACTGGACCTTTCGCTCTCGGCCCAATCCGGCGGTTCCTTACTGGCCCCGGCCCTGCTCGTACGCCCGCAGCTGCTCCGGCGTGATCATGCCGGTGTCGAAGAGGCTGGTCTCGTCGAGGGCGTACGACTGCTGGGGCTGCTGGGGCTGCTGCGGGACCTGGTGGGAGTCGTACGGCTGCTGCTGGGCGTCGTAGCCCTGGTAGGCGTAGGGGTCGGCCTGCTGGTAGCCGTACGCGTCCTGGCCGCCGTAGCCCTGCTGCTGGTACTGCCCCGCGTACGGGTCGGGCTGCTGCTGGTAGCCGTACGCCGGCTGCTGGTCGTACTGGGGCTGCTGCGGCTGCTCCGCCGGGGTGCCCGTGCCCTGCTCCTGCTCCGTGAGGGCGGCGAGGTCGGCGAGGTAGTCGGCGTCGCTGGAGTGCTGGAAGGACGAGGTGTCGGCGGCGAGGGCGCCGAGGTCGTCGGTGGCGATCCGGCCGTGCAGCTTGGCGCGGCCCTTGCCGACCGCCTCCAGCGTCTTGGCCAGGACCGCCTCGAAGGCGCCCAGCTTGGCGTCCACGTAGGCGTCGGCGTCCTTGCGCAGGGTCTCGGGGTCGTGGCTGCGCTCGGGGGCGTCCTCGTCCTCGTAGCCCTGCTCGTCGAGGCCGGGACCGGTGCCGAGCAGCTTCTCGCGGCCGCGGCCGACCGAGCCGAGGGTCTTGGTGAGGACGACCTCGAAGTTGGCGAGCTTGGAGTCGACGTAGTCGTCGGCCTCGGCGCGGATCTCCTCGGCCTCCTGGCGGGCCTCGGCGAGGATCCGGTCGGCCTCGGCCTGGGAGCGGCGGGCGATCTCGGTGTCGGAGATCAGCGAGCCGCGCTCGGCGTGCGCGCCCTGGATGATCCGCTCGGCCTCCTGGCGGGCCTGCTCGACCATCTCCTCCCGGCCGCCGATCAGCTCCTGGGCCTGGGCGAGGGAGTCGGGCAGCGCCGCGCGCACCTCTTCCAGCATCGCGAGCAGTTCGGCGCGGTTGACCACGCACGAGGCCGACATGGGCATCGACCGGGCGCCGGAGACCGCCGCCACGATCTCGTCGAGCTTCTTCTGCACGTCCACCGTGTGCTCGCCACTCTCTACCGATGTGTTGGAGACGGACGGGACGACTGTAGTCCCAATCAGTCGTGGCGGAGGCGCTTGTTCAGGGCTTCGAGCACCACCGGCGGGACCAGGTGGGAGACGTCTCCGCCCCAGGTCGCGACCTCCTTGACGAGGGAGGAGGACAGGAAGCTGTAGGTGGGGTTGGTCGGCACGAACAGCGTCTCGACACCGGAGAGGCCGTTGTTCATCTGGGCCATCTGCAGCTCGTAGTCGAAGTCGCTGACCGCGCGCAGGCCCTTGACGATGGCGGGGATGTCGCGCTGCTTGCAGTAGTCGACGAGCAGGCCGTGGAAGGCCTCGACGATCACGTTGCCGTACTCGGCGGTGACCTGGCGGATCAGGTCGATCCGCTCGTCGATGTCGAACAGGCCCTTCTTGGACTTGTTGATCATCACCGCGACGTAGACCTCGTCGTAGAGGCGGGAGGCGCGGGAGATGATGTCGAGGTGTCCGTTGGTGATCGGGTCGAACGACCCGGGACAGACGGCGCGGCGCACTAGTGATCCCTCGCTCTCCGGTCCGGTCATCGTGCGTCTTCGCACGTAGAGGCGTTATCGCCCGTGGCGGCGCGACCGTACCAAAACGTTCCCTCGCCGTAGCGACGGGCCTTGACCGCGTCGAAGCCGGGCGGCCAGGCGAATTCACCGCCTCTGGTGCTGCGCTCCACGGTGACGAGGGCCTCCGGCGCGAGCCAGTGTTCGGTGCGGAGTGTGAGCAGAATCTCGCGAAGATCGTGGTCCGTCACACGGTACGGCGGGTCCAGGAAGACCAGGTCGTACGGGGCCTCCGGCGCCGACTGGATGATCTGCTCGGCCTTGCCCGCGCGGACCTCGGCGCCGGGCAGGCCCAGGTTTCTGACGTTCTCGCGGAGGGTGCGGGCGGCTCTGGCGTCGGCCTCGACGAGGAGGGTGTGGCCCGCGCCGCGGGAGAGGGCTTCGAGGCCGACGGCGCCGGAGCCGGCGTAGAGGTCGAGGACGCGTTCGCCGTCGAGGGGGCCGCCCAGGAGGGACTGCCAGGTGGAGAAGAGGCCCTCGCGTGCGCGGTCGGAGGTGGGGCGGGTTCCGTTGCCGGGTGGGACGGCCAGTCGACGGCCGCCGGCTGCGCCGGCGATCACGCGGGTCATCTGTGTTCCTCGGGTGTGAGCGGCTTTGCGTTCATTGTCACTCAGCCCTTTTCCAGGTACTGCTCCCTTTCCTCGTCCAGAAGGGCGTCCAGGGCCGTGCGCAGGCCGGGCAGGCCGGTCAGCTCCGGGTCCGCCGCCACCACGGCCGCCGCCTCCTGCCTCGCCTCCGCGATGATCTCCTCGTCGTCGATCACGGCGAGCATGCGCAGGGAGGTGCGGGCGCCCGACTGGGCCTGGCCCAGGACGTCTCCCTCGCGGCGCTGTTCCAGATCGATGCGGGAGAGTTCGAAGCCGTCCAGGGTCGACGCCACCGCGTTGAGGCGCTGGCGGGCGGCGCTCGCCTCGGGCATCTCGGTGACCAGGAGGCAGAGGCCCGGTGCGGAGCCCCGGCCGACGCGGCCGCGCAGCTGGTGGAGCTGGGAGACGCCGAAGCGGTCGGCGTCCATGATCACCATGGCGGTGGCGTTGGGGACGTTGACGCCGACCTCGATGACCGTGGTGGCGACCAGGACGTGGGTCTCGCCGGCGGCGAAGCGGCGCATGACCGCGTCCTTGTCGTCGGGGTGCATGCGGCCGTGCAGCACCTCCACCCGCAGCCCCTGGAGGGGGCCCTTGGTGAGCTGGTCCGCCACGTCGAGGACCGCGAGCGGCGGACGTTTCTCCGCCTCGTCCTCGGCCGACTTGCGGGTCTTCTTGGGGTCGTCCTCCTCGTCGCCGATGCGCGGGCAGACGACGTACGCCTGATGGCCGTTCTCCACCTCCTCGCGCACGCGCTCCCAGGCGCGGGACAGGAAGTGGGGTTTGTCGGCGGCCGGGACGACGTGCGAGGCGATGGGCGAGCGGCCGGCGGGGAGCTGGTCGAGGACCGAGGTCTCCAGGTCGCCGAAGACCGTCATGGCGACCGTGCGCGGGATGGGGGTGGCGGTCATGACCAGCAGGTGCGGGGGCTGTTTGCCCTTGCCGCGCAGGGCGTCGCGCTGTTCCACGCCGAAGCGGTGCTGTTCGTCGACGACGACCAGGCCCAGGTCGTGGAACTGGACCTTGTCCTCGATCAGCGCGTGCGTGCCGATGACGATGCCGGCCTCGCCGGTGGCCAGGTCCAGCATCGCCTGGCGGCGGGCGGCCGTGCCCATGGAGCCGGTGAGCAGCACCACCTTGGTGGCGTGCTCGGCGCCGCCGAGCATGCCGCCCTCGGCCAGCTCGCCCATCATCTCGACGACGGACCGGTGGTGCTGCTGGGCGAGGACCTCGGTGGGAGCGAGCATGGCGGCCTGCCCGCCGGCGTCGACGGTGGCGAGCATGGCGCGCAGGGCCACCAATGTCTTGCCGGAGCCGACCTCTCCCTGGAGCAGGCGGTGCATCGGGTGGTCGGTGGCCAGGTCGTCGAAGATCTCCTTGGAGACCTTCTGCTGGCCCTCGGTGAGGGTGAAGGGCAGGCGGGCGTCGAAGGCGGTGAGGAGGCCGTCGGGGGCGGGCCGCCTGGGGACGGCGGGGAGCTGGGAGTCGGCGTGGCGGCGGCGGGCGAGGGCCACCTGGAGGACGAAGGCCTCGTCCCACTTCAGGCGGGAGCGGGCGTCCTCGATGTCGGCCTTGGTGTGCGGGCGGTGGATCTTGAGGAGGGCCTCGGGAAGGGGGACCAGGCCGCGGCCCTCGCGCAGCGAGTCCGGCAGCGGGTCGAGGGCTTCCTGGGCGCTGGGCAGGACCGTCTGGATCGCCTTGCCGATCTTCCAGGACTCCAGTTTGGCGGTGGCGGGGTAGATCGGGATCAGCGCGCCGGCCCACGTCTCGACTGTTTCCTCCGCGTCACCGCGTAGCAACTCGTAGGCGGGGTGGGCGAGTTGGAGGCGGCGGTTGAAGACGGAGACCTTGCCCGCGAACAGCGCGCGGGTGCCCGGCAGGAGTTCCTTGTGGGGTTTGTGCACGCCGTTGCCGAAGAAGACCAGTTGGAGGCGGCCGCTGCCGTCCGTGATGGTGACCTCCAGTCGCTGCCCCTTGCCCCGGGGCGCCTTGGCGGAGGCGAAGGTGTGCAGACGGGCGTCGGCGACCATCGCGACCACCGTGACGTGCTCGTCCATCGGGAGGTCGGCGAGGTGGGTGAGCTGGCCGCGCTCCTCGTATCTGCGGGGGTAGTGGTGCAGGAGGTCGCCGACGGTGTGCAGGCCGAGATGCTCGGCCATCACCTTCGCGGTGGCTGGGCCGAGCACCTTTTTCAGTGGTTCTTCCAGTGCGGGCACGAGATCCATTGCACACCACACCACTGACATTGCCGTATACGTATCGGGAAACCCCTGGTCAGACGGCTCGTTCGGGCTCTAGGATGGCGCGCCCGGCCCTGCCTCCCCGCGGTCACCGCCCCACCTGGGACCGCCCGACCCCGCGCCGTCGCGAAGTCCCCCCACCGGCGCTGCGACGATGGACTCCCAGACCTCACAGTCATCCCAGCCGTCCCAGTCACCCCAGCCGTCCCACACCTTCCAGGTCGATCTGCGTGGCCTGGTGGACCTGCTGTCCCACCATCTGTACTCCAGCCCCAAGGTCTACCTGCGCGAGCTGCTGCAGAACGCCGTGGACGCCATCACCGCCCGGCGGGCGGAACAGCCCGACGCCCCGGCGCGGGTGCGGCTGTACGCGGAGGGCGGGTCCCTGCGTGTCGAGGACACGGGGGTGGGGCTCACCGAGGCGGACGTGCACACCCTGCTGGCCACCATCGGCCGCAGTTCCAAGCGGTCCGACGGGATCCAGGAGGTCCGCTCGGACTTCCTCGGGCAGTTCGGCATCGGGCTGCTGGCCTGCTTCGTGGTGGCCGAGCGGATCCGGGTGGTCAGCCGCAGCGCCCGTACGCCGGACGCGCCGCCCGTGGAGTGGACGGCGCGCGACGACGGGTCGTACAGCGTGCGCACGCTGCCGCGGGAGGCGAAGCCCGAACCGGGCACCAGCGTCCATCTGGAGGCGCGGGCGGGGGCCGGGGAGTGGCTCACGCCGGAGCGGGTGCTGACGCTGGCGCGGGACTTCGGGTCGCTGTTGCCCTACGACGTCCGGGTCGGCGACGAGGCGGTCACCGACCTGCCGGCGCCCTGGGACCGTCCGTACCCCTCTCCCGCCAACCGGCGGGTGGCGCTGGCCCGGCACTGCCACGAGCTGTTCGGGTTCACGCCGCTGGACTCGATCGAGCTGGACGTGCCGCTCGCCGGGATCCGCGGGGTGGCGTACGTGCTGCCGTCGGCCGTGAGCCCGGCGCAGCGGGCGACCCACCGGGTGCACCTCAAGGGCATGCTGCTGACGGAGCGGGCCGAACAGCTGCTGCCGGACTGGGCGTTCTTCGTGCGGTGCGTGCTCGACACCGACAGTCTGCGGCCCACCGCCTCGCGCGAGTCGCTGTACGAGGACGAGACGCTGGCGGCCGTGCGGGAGGCGCTCGGCGAAAGGATTCGGTCCTGGCTGACCGGGCTCGCGGCCGGTGATCCCGAGCGGCTGGCGGCCTTCTTGTCGGTGCACCACCTGGGGGTGAAGTCGCTGGCGCGGCACGACCGGGAGATGCTGCGCACGATGCTGGCGTGGCTGCCGTTCGAGACGACCGACGGGCGGCTGTCCCTGGAGGAGTTCGCGCAGCGGCACCCGGTGGTGCACTTCACGCGGACCGTGGAGGAGTACCGGCAGGTCGCGCCGATCGCGTCCGCGCAGGGCGTCGGGGTGGTCAACGGCGGTTACACGTACGACAGCGAGCTGGTCGAGGCGCTGCCGTCGGTGCGGCCGGGCACGGTGGTCGCCGAGCTGGACGCGGACACGGTGACCGCGCACCTGGACTCCGTGGACCCGGCGGAGGAGCTGGCGCTGTCGGCGTTCCTGGCGGCCGCCCGGGCGAAGCTCGACCCCCTGGGCTGCGATGTCGTCCTGCGGGCCTTCCATCCGCTGTCGGTGCCCGCGCTGCACCTGGACGACCGGGCCGCCCGCCACGAGCAGGCCCGCGCACAGGCCGAGGAGCAGGCCGACGACCTGTGGGCGGGGATCCTCGGCTCGCTGCGCGGCAGCGCGCCCCGCGCGCGTCTGGTGCTCAACCACCTCAACCCGCTGGTGCGCAGGATCAGTTCGCTGGGCGACGCGGAACTGATCGGCACCGCGACCGAGTCTCTGTACGGGCAGGCCCTGCTGATGGCGCAGCGGCCGCTGCGGCCGGCCGACACGGCGCTGCTGAACCGGGCGTTCATCGGCCTGCTGGAATGGGCGACCCATGGCGAATCCGACACCGCGGGGGGCGGTCACTGATGAGTGGGATCACGGACTTCGACTCCCTGCGCCGGGCGATGGCGGAGAACTCCGAGCAGCCGGAGGGACCGGCCCGCAACGCGCGCGCGGAGCAGCTGCTGGCCGAGGCCGAGCGGCTGAACATCCCGCTGGCGGTGATCGAGGCGCTCGGGCACCAGCTGAAGGTCTACAACTACAGCTCCGAGAAGGACAAGATGTTCGTCCCCTTCGCGCGGCTGCTGCGCATGTGGGACGAACGGCCCGAGGACTTCGACGAGTACGAGACGCACTCGCTGCACTGGGTCTTCAAGTGGATGTCGGCCGGCATGCTCGACCAGCCGCACGTGCCGCTGGCCTCGATCGAGAAGTGGCTCGGCGAGATGGAGCACCGCTACCGGCTCGCCGGGCACTCCGAACGCGCGGTGCGCAGCGCGGAGTTCAGTGTCGCCGCGCACGTCGGTGACATCCCGCGCGCGGAGCGGGCGTACGCCGCCTGGCTGGCCGCGGACCGGGACGGCATGGCCGACTGCCACGCCTGTGAGCTGCACGGGCAGGGGTGGTGGCAGGCGGAGCGGGGCCGGGACGCGGAGGCGCTGCTGCTGTGGCGGCCGGTGCTGGAGGGCGAGTTCACGTGCGCGCACGAGCCGCACACGGTGCTGGCGTCGTCCCTGGCGCCCCTGCTGCGGCTGGGCCGCGCGGAGGAGGCGCGCGCCAACCATCTGCGGGGCTTCAGGCTGGTGCGGCCCATGGAGAGCATGCGGGGCGCGTACGCCGACCACGTGGAGTTCTGCGCGCTGACGGGCAACGAGGCGCGCGGTCTGGAACTGCTCGCGGAGCGGCCGGCGTACTTCACGGACACCGGGCATCCGCGCAGCAGGCTGGACTTCCTGACGGTGGTGGCGCTGCTCATGGAGCGCCTGGTCGAGCGCGGGCTCGGCGACCGGCAGGTGCCCGGTCCGGCCGGGCGGAGCTGGACGGCCCGCGAACTCGGCGCGCACGCGCGCGCGGAGGCGCTCGCCCTGGCCGCGCGGTTCGACGAGCGCAACGGCACGCCGTACGTCAGTGAGCGGGCACGCGCGCGTATGGAGCAGCGCCCGCTGGTGGAGCGGCTGCCGCTCGGCCTGCGTGCCGCCCGGCCGGTCCCGGTGCCGCAGGCGCCGGTCGTCGAGGGCGCCGACGCGTCCGAGCCGGACCTGCCGGCGCTGCTGGCCGAGGCGCGGCGGCTGTCGCGGACGCTGCAACCGCACGCCGTAGAGGCGTGGGCGGCGGTGGCACGCGCCGCCGAGGGCGTCGAGCTGGGCCCCCGCGACCGCGCGGAGATCGTCGACCACGAGGCGATGGGCCGGGGCCCCGAGGGCGCCGGGCTGTTCGAACGGGCCGCCGAACTGTACGCGCAGGCGGGCGACCCGGGAGAGGCGCTGGCGGCACGCACGCGTGCCGCCTACGTCCGCGCGCTGGCCGGCCGGATCGACGAGGCTCTGGCCGCCGTCGCCGAGCCGTACGACCGCGTCCTCGCCCTGTACGCCGACGAAGCGACGGGGGTGCGGCAGACGGCGTCGGTGCTGGTGGGGCGGGCGCGGGTGCTGATGCGGCGGGTGCAGGAGGCGCAGGACGGCGCCGACGAGGGGATTCTGGGCGAGGCCGAAAGCGCCGTCCGCGAGCTGCTCGCCCTGGTCGGCGGGCACACCGGCGACGACGTGCGGCTCGCCTCACGGGCCGCCGAGGCGGAGGCGATGCTGGCCGAGCTGGCGGTGCACCGGGGCGAGGCGGAGCGGGCCGTGGAGCTGCTGCGGCGGGCCTCGGAGGGGTTCGTGGCGGCGGGGCTGCCGTGGTTCGCGGTGGAGTACGAGGCGCGGCTGGCCGGTCTCGCGCACCACCTGGGCGACGTCGCCGAGGCCGAGCGGGCGCTGCGGGCGGCCCTGGAGCACGGCGGGCCGCACCTGGAGGCCGTCGGGCGGGCCCAGCTGCACCTCCAGCTGGCCGAGGTGCTCGGCGGCCGGGGGGCGTCCGAGGAGGCCGCCGAACACGCCCTGCAGGCGGCGCACTGGGCCGACGAGGCCGGGGAGGGGCCGACGCTGGGCGCCTGGGCCCGGCACCAGCTCGGCGGGCTCCTGCTGCGCCAGGGCCGGTTCGCCGAGGCCGCGGAGGTGCTGGAGTCCGCGCTGCCCGACGTGGACGCCGAGACGCACGGCGACGGCGCGGTCGTGCAGACCCTGTGGTGGCTCGGCGACTGCCTGGCCGAGCTCGGCGAGCACCGGGAGGCCGCCGAACGGCGGCTGCAGGCGGCCGAGATCGCCCGGCACTGGCCCGAGCAGCACGACCACGCGACGCTGGCGCACCTGGCCGCCGAGTCCCTGGGGGCGGCGGGGCTGCTCGCGGAGGCGGACAAGGCGTACGCGCGCGCGGGCGACCTGTGGCGCTCGCTGGGCAACATCCACGGTCTCGTACGGTCCCTGCGCGCCCGCGCGTGGCTGGCGCTGCGCGGGGAGGACGGGGCGGACGCGGCCCGGGAGCTGATGGCGGCTGCCGTCCGCGAGTGCGAGGCGGTACCGGACGACGGCGTGGCCGACGCGGAGGCGCGCGAGCGGCTGGTGGCGGAACTCGGCCACACGCACCGCCAGTTCGGCGACCTGCTGGCCCGTTCCGCCGGCGAGGACGCCGACGACGACGCCATCCGGGCCACCCTTGAGGCGGCCCTGTCCGAGGTAGCCGAGGCGGTCGCGGTGTTCGCGTCCCTCGGCGCCGACGCCCTGCACAGCCGCACCGGCGCCGAACTGGCCGCCGGCTGGCTGGAGGCCGACCTCGGCCGGCCCGTGCGGGCGGCGGCACGCGCGCGTGCGGTGCTGGCCGCCTACGACGCGGGCGCCGAGGACGACGAGACGGCACGGGAGCGCCGGGCGGAGGCCCGGCAGATGCTTCAGGTGGTGCGGGAACAGGACGCGGGCTGAGCGCTACTCGACGCCGATCAGCAGCAGGGCCCCCTGGCGTCCGCCCCGGTAGACCACCGTGTCGACGGCGAGGTACGCCTCACGCACGCGGGCTTCGAGCTGGTCGGCGATCCCGTCGGGCGCGTCGGCGCCGAGGACGAGGGTGACCAGTTCGCCGCCGGCCTGGAGCATGCGGTCCAGGACGGTCCCGGCGGTGGAGGTGACGTCGGTTCCGATCACGGCCACGTCGCCCTCGATGAGGCCGAGGACGTCGCCGGCCTGGCAGATGCCGGCCATCGTCCAGGACTGGCGTTCGGCGACGCAGACCTCGGCGTACCGGGTCGCGCCGGCCGCCGACGTCATCGACACGACGTCCTCGTCGAAGCGCCGTCCGGGCTCGTGCACGGCGAGGGCGGCGATGCCCTGGACCGCGGAGCGCGTCGGGATCAGGGCCACGCGCACGCCCTCGGCGCGGGCCTGCTCGGCCGCCGCGGCCGCCGTGTGGCGCAGCTCGGCGTCGTTGGGCAGCAGCACGACCTCGCGCGCGTGGGCCCGCCGTACGGCGTCGACGAGCTCACCGCTGGCCGGCGGTTCCCCGGGGCGGGCGAGCACGGTCGTCGCGCCGGCCTCGGCGTACAGCCCGGCCAGGCCCTCGCCGGGCACGACGGCGACCACGGCACGCTGGGCGCGTTCCCGGGGCGGCCGTTCGCCATGGGTCGTGTGGACGTCACCGGCGGCGAAGTGGGTGATCCGGATCCGGTACGGCCGTCCGGCCTCGACGCCCGCTTCCACGGCGGCGCCCGCGTCGTCCACGTGCACGTGCACGTTCCACAGCCCGTCGCCGCCGACCACGACCAGCGAGTCCCCGAGGCCGTCGAGCCGCTCCCGCAGCCGCGCCACGGCCGCGTCCTCGGCCTCCAGGAGGTAGATCACCTCGAAGGCGGGGCCGTCCTCGTCCACGACCTCCGCGCACTGCCCCACCTCCGCCACGCGCGCGTGCCCCGCCCCGGCCGCCACCACCGGCACGGCCCGGGGCGCCTCCCCCGTGAACGTCTCCACCAGCGCCCCCAGCACCGCCAGCAGCCCCCGCCCCCCGGCGTCGACCACCCCCGCGCGCTCCAGCACAGCCAGTTGCCCGGGCGTCGCGGCGAGGGCGTCCCGCGCCCCCTCGTAGGCGGCCCGCGCGACGGTCCCGCAGTCCCCCTCGGTGCCGCCCGCCGCGTCGGCCGCGTCCGCCGCGGCCGAGGCGACCGACAGGACCGTGCCCTCGACCGGGTGTTCGACGGCCTGGCGGGCGGCGTCGGCCGCGTGCCGCAGGGCGAGGCGGAGACCGGAGCCGTCGGTGTGAGGCGTCTCACCGTCGGCGGCGAGGACCTGCGTCATGCCGCGCAGCAGCTGGGCGAGGATCGTCCCGGAGTTGCCCTGGGCGCCTATGAGGGCGCCGTGCGCCATCGCGCGCACGGCGTCGGCCAGCGCCGGCTTCCCGGGCGCCCGGGCGTCCACCTCGTGCGCGGCGAAGACGGCCTGCACCGCGGCGGCGGCGGACTCCATGGTCAGGTAGAGGTTGGTGCCGGTGTCCCCGTCGGCCACGGGGTAGACGTTGATCGCGTCGATCTCCTCGCGCGCGCGGCCGAGCGCCTCCAGCGCGAGACCGCACCAGGTGCGTACCGCGAGAGCATCGAAGAACGTCTGCGGCACCTGCGCCACCTGCGCCTCCCTGAGCTGCTGGACTGGACGCAGCGTAGACCCAGGGCCGGTGCCCGGCGGTAGAGGGCCGGGGCCGGGCCGCTGAGCAGCCATGGTAGTTTCGTTGTACTGGCGCAGTCGTTGTATGCTGCTCCGGTTGCCCGATCCAGATCGGGCCATTCCCCTGGCAGCGCCACTCAGATCTCTGATCCTGCGATCTTGATCCCGGCATGCCGGGATCAACCGTAAGTGCATCTGAAGTCTTTGGAGTGACCCGTGGCTGCCAACTGCGACGTCTGCGGCAAGGGGCCGGGCTTCGGCAACAACATCTCGCACTCGCACCGCCGTACGTCCCGCCGCTGGAACCCGAACATCCAGCGTGTGCGTACCGTGGTCGGCGGGACGCCGAAGCGCGTGAACGCTTGCACCTCGTGCATCAAGGCCGGCAAGGTCTCGCGCTGACGCCCACAGCTGAGCGCGCGGCCACTGCTGGTTCGCTGCACTGAGCCGGTCCACCGAGAGGTGGGCCGGCTTTTTGCCGTACCCGACGAGCCCGTCCGCCTGAGAAGCTGATCGCATGCGTTTCGGCATCCTGGGCCCCCTGGAGGTGCGCACCGACGACGGCACCCCCGTCGACCCCGGAGGGCCCCGCCCTCGCGCCCTGCTCACGCTCCTGCTCCTCGACGCGGGCCGTACGGTCTCGGTGGAGCGCCTCATCGACGGCCTCTACGGCGCTCGGCCGCCCGCGGGAGCCGCGAACGCGCTCCAGTCGCAGATCTCCCGCCTGCGGCGCCGGCTCGCCCCGCACACGGAGATCGAGGCGACCGCGGCCGGCTACCGCGTCGTCACCGCGCCCGGGACGGTCGACGCCCACCGGTTCGAGGAGCTGGTCGCCCAGGGGCGGGCCGCCGGCGCCGATCCCCGGCAGGCCGCCGCGCGGCTCGCGGACGCCCTCGCCCTGTGGCGTGGCCCGGCGCTGCCCGACCTGCCGGACGCGCAGGCCGAGGCCGCGCGGCTGGAGGAGCTCAGGCTCGGCGCCCTGCAGGACCGGATCGAGGCGGACCTGGCGCTCGGGGGCGGCCCCGGGCTCGTACCGGAGCTGCGGACGCTGCTCGCCGCCCATCCGCTGCGCGAGCGGCTGTACGGACAGCTCATGCGGGCCCTGCACGCCGACGGGCGGCCCGCCGAGGCGCTGACGGTGTACGAGGAGGCCCGGCGCACGCTCGCCGACGAGCTGGGCGCCGACCCCTCGCCGGAACTGGCGGCGCTGCACCGGGAGCTGCTCCAGGGCCGCGAGCCCGAGCGCAGGCGCCTCCCGGCCCAGCTCACCCGCTTCATCGGCCGCGAGCCGGAACTGGCCCGCATCGCCGCTCTGCTCCCCGGCACCCGCCTGCTCACCCTCACCGGCCCCGGCGGAGCGGGCAAGACCCGCCTGGCGATCGAGGCGGCGGGCGCGCTGAAAAACGGGCCGGTCCCCCGCAGCGCGCACCACGCGAACACCCCCGTCCCCGACCTCTGCTTCGTCGAGCTCGCGCCGCTGGCCGACGGCAAGCAGATTCCGTACGCCGTGCTGGCCGCGCTCGGTGTGCGCGAGGGGTTCCGGGCGCCGGCCACCGATGCCACGGACCGGCTGCTGGCCGCGCTGGAGGACCGTGAGCTGTTGCTGGTCCTCGACAACTGCGAGCACCTCGTCGCGGACGCGGCCCGGTTGACGTCGCTGATCCTGTCGACGTGCCCCGGTGTCCGCGTCCTCGCCACGAGCCGCGAGTCCCTGGGGATCACCGGCGAGGTCCTGGTCCCCGTGCCCCCGCTGCCGCGGGATCCGGCGGTGCGGCTCTTCCTCGACCGGGCCCGGGCCGTACGGCCCGATTTCGACGGCCACGCGCGCGTGCCCGGCATCTGCGCCGCCCTCGACGGACTCCCCCTCGCCATCGAGCTGGCGGCGGCCCGGCTGCGCACCCTGACCCCGGACGAGCTCGCGGACCGCCTCGACGACCGGTTCCGGCTGCTGTCCCGCGGCGACCGCTCCAAGGCGCCCCGGCACCGCACCCTGCGCGCGGTCGTGGAGTGGAGCTGGGACTTGCTGGACGAGGAGGAGCGGGAGCTGGCCCGGCGGCTGACGGTGTTCCGCGGGGGCGCGACGCTGGAGGCCGTCGAGGCGGTGTGCGGGCTGCCGTACCCGGAGGACGTGCTGGCCTCGCTGGTGGAGAAGTCGTTCCTGGAGGTGTCCGGGGGCCGCTACCGGATGCTGGAGACGGTCCGGGCGTTCGCTGCCGAGGACCCGCCGGACCTCCGGGACGCGCACGCCGCCTACTTCCTGCGGCTGGCCCGGCGCGCCGAACCGCACCTGCGCGGTGGCGGGCAGCTGCCCTGGCTGGCCCGGCTGGCCGCCGAGCGCGCCAACCTCGACGCGGCCCTGCGCCACCTGGTGCGCCACGCCCCCGCCGACGCCCTGCGCCTCATGGGACCCCTCTCCTGGTTCTGGCGGCTGCGCGGGGTGCACGGCGAACGGGTGGCGACCGCACGGGAGTTGCTGGCCGCCGTGGGAGAGGCGCCGCCGCCCGGCCTGGAGGAGGAGTACGTCCTGTGCGTGATCAACGCGCTCTCCGGCGCCGGCGAGGAACCGGAGCTCATCGCGCGCGTGGACGACGTACTGAGCGCCTACGAGGGGCCGTTGCGGCTGCCGTACGTCCTCGTGCTGTGGGCCGTCGCGGCCGGTCCCCGGCCCGCCGCCGACGCGCACGCCCTCAGCCTGGCCGGCGACTCCCCCTGGGCGCGCGCCCTGCTCGACGTCGGCCTCGGTTTCCGGGCGCAGTTCACGGGACGGCCGCGGGAGTCCGAGGCGTGCTTCGCGCGGGCGCTGGAGGGCTACCGGGCCACCGGTGACCGCTGGGGACTGGCCAACTGCCTCGACCCGCTCGGCATGTTCGCGCACGCGCGTGGTGAGTCCGAGCGCGCCCTGGAACTGCTCGACGAGGGGCTGGCGTGCGTGCGGGAGCTGGCCGCGCCGGAGGAGACCGCCGATCTGCTGCGCAGCCGTGGCCTCGTGCTGCTGCACCGGGGCGACACGGCCGGTGCCGCGGCCCACTTCGAGGAGGCGCTGGTCCTCGCGCGCGGCGCCGGGCTGCCCGACAAGGTGGCGGCCGCCCTGCGCGGGCTCGGCGACACGGCCCGGCTCGCCGGGGAGACGGCACGCGCGCGCGTGCGCTACGAAAGCGCCCTCCAGGAGTGCGCCGCCAACTGGTTCAGCGTCGGCGAGACCGTCCGCAGCCTCATCGGGCTCGGCCGGGTGGCCGCCGCCGAGGGGCACCCGCGGGAGGCCCGCGACTGGTTCCGGCAGGCCGCCGACCTCGCCGTGGAGGGGCCGGGCGACCTGGAACTGGCCGATGCGGCCGAGGCGTTGGCCTCCGTCGCCGGGGACCCCGAGCGGGCCGCCGTGCTGCTCGGGGCCGCGGCGGGCCTGCGGGGCGCCGGCAACGCGTGCGACCCCGACGTCGTACGCACCGAGCGGGACGCGCGCGCGGAGCTGTCCGCCCAGGCGTACGACACGGCCTTCGAGCAGGGCAGGAGGCTGCGGTCAGCGGCGGTCAGCGAACGGTAGGAGGACGGTCAGCGCCTCCGGCGACGCTCATCGCATGACGCAGCAGACGAAGGCCCTGAGCCACCTCACCGTCCTGATCTCCGGCGCGAGCGTCGCCGGCCCCGCCCTCGCCCTCGACCTGTCACGGCTCGGCGCCCGGGTGACCGTCGTCGAGAAGGCCCCGGAGCTGCGCGGCGGCGGCTTCGCGGTCGACTTCCGCGGCCACGTCCACCGCACGGTCCTCACCTCCATGGGCATCTGGGACGAGATCCACGCCCGCCAGACCCACATGGGCCGCCAGACCGTGGTCGACGCGGACGGCAGCCCGCGCGTGGACCTGCCCGCCGACCTGATGAGCGGGGACGTGGAGATCTTCCGCGGCGAACTGGCGCGGATCATGTACGAGCGCACGAAGGACGACGTCGAGTACGTCTTCGGCGACTCGATCGCCTCCCTCGCCGAGGACGCCCGGGGCGTGGACGTCGCCTTCGAGCGGGGCGCTCCGCGCCGCTTCGACCTCGTCGTCGGCGCGGACGGGCTGCACTCGAACACCCGCCGTCTGGTCTTCGGCGACGAGTCCCGCTACCTGCGCTTCTTCGACCACTACGTGGCCGGCTTCGACGTCCCCAACCACCTGGGCCTGGACCGCACCGGCCGCGTCTACAGCGAGCCGGGCCGGGCGATGGTCGTCGGCAACTACGACGGCGACCCGGAGAGGGCGAGCGCGCTGCTGGTCTTCCGGTCCGAGGAGCTGGTGTACGACCGCCGGGACGTCGCGTCGGTCAAAGGGCTGCTGCTGGACCGTTTCGCCGGGATGGGCTGGGAGGGCCCGGCCGTCCTGAAGGCCCTGGAAGAGGCCGACGACGTGTACTTCGACGCGATCGCCCAGATCCACGTCGACCGCCTCACCAAGGGCCGCGTGGCGCTGCTCGGGGACGCCGGGTACGGGGCGACCATGGGCGGGATGGGCACGGGCGTGGCGATCGTCGGCGCGTACGTCCTCGCCGGTGAACTCGCCCTCGCGGGCGGCGACTTCCGCACCGCCTTCGCGGAGTACGAGGCCCGGGTCCGGGACTTCGCCAAGGGCTGCCAGAAGATCTCCGGCAACGCCGGACCGTTCTTCGCCCCGGCGAGCGAGCGGCGCATCCGCAGCCGGGACCGCATGTACCGGATCCTCGCCTCCCGTCCGCTGGCCCGCTTCTTCAAGAGGCTGACGGAGAAGGCGGCCACGGACATCAGGCTGCGGGACTACCCGTTCTGACCGGGCCGGAGCGCCCAGGCGTGGTCCACGGGACCGATCCCGGAGCCGAGCGCGAAGCCCGCGGCGATCGCCCCGGTGACGTACTCCTTGGCGGCCCGCACCGCCTCCGGCACGGACTGCCCCTTCGCCAGCTGCGAGGCGATCGCGGAGGCGAGGGTGCAGCCCGTGCCGTGCGTGTGCCGGTTGTCGTGGCGGGGCGCGCGCAGCCAGTGCTCCTCGGTGCCGTCGGTGAGCAGGTCCACGGCGTCACCGGGCAGATGGCCGCCCTTGACGAGCACCCACCGCGGCCCGTACGCCAGCACGGCCGCCGCGGCCTGCCGGAGCTGGTCCTCCGACTCGACGTGCACGCCGGTGAGTTGGGCGACCTCGTCGAGGTTCGGGGTGGCGACGGTGGCCACCGGGAGCAGCATGGCGCGCACGGACTCCAGCGCGGAGGCCGCGAGCAGCGGGTCCCCGTGCTTGGAGACGCCCACCGGGTCGACGACGGCGGGCACGTCGGTGGCGCCGATCAACTCCGCCGCCGCCTCGACGAGTTCGGCCGAGGCCAGCATCCCGGTCTTCACGGCCTGGACGCCGATGTCGTCGACCACGCTGCGGTACTGGGCCCGCACCGCCGCCACCGGCAGCTCCCAAGCGCCCTGTACGCCCAGGGAGTTCTGCGCGGTGACCGCCGTGACGACGCTCATGCCGTGCACGCCGAGGGCGAGCATCGTCTTCAGGTCGGCCTGGATCCCGGCCCCTCCGCCGGAGTCGGAGCCCGCGACCGTCAGCACGCGGGGCTTCACGACTCGATGTCCCCGCCGAAGTGGTCCCAGCCGCCCTTGCTCGTCCAGGGCGCCCCGTCGACCGTCACCTGGGGCAGGGCCGAGGGGTTGAGGACCTCGCCGATCACCTTCCAGCGGGCCGGCAGTTTCACGTCCGGCGGGAAGGTCGCCACGATCGCGTGGTCCTCTCCCCCGGTCAGCACCCACTGCATGGGGTCGACGCCGACGGCCTGCCCGATGTCGCTCATCTGCGAGGGGATGTCGACCGCGCCGGAGCGGATGTCGATGCGGACCTTGCTGGCCTCGGCGATGTGCCCGAGGTCGGCGATCAGCCCGTCGCTGACGTCGCACATCGCGGTCGCGCCGAGCGCGGCGGCGGCCGGACCCGCGTGGTACGGCGGCTCGGGGCGCCGGTGCGCCTCCACGAAGGCCCGCGGCGAGCGGAAGCCCCGGGACAGCACCGCGTACCCGGCCGCCGACCAGCCCAGCCAGCCGGTCACCGCGACGAGGTCGCCGGGCTGGGCGCCGGCCCGGGTGACGGGCTCCTGGTTGCGCAGGTCGCCGAGCGCGGTGATCGACACCATGATCGTGTCGCCCCGTACGACATCCCCGCCGACCACCGAGGCGCCCGCGACCTGGCACTCGTCGCGCAGGCCGTCCATCAGCTCGCTGGGCCAGGTCACCGGCAGTTCGGCGGGCACGACCAGGCCGAGCAGCAGGGCCGTCGGCACGGCGCCCATGGCGGCGATGTCCGCGAGGTTCTGGGCGGCGGCCTTGCGGCCCACGTCGTACGCGGTCGACCAGTCGCGGCGGAAGTGCCGGCCCTCCAGGAGGATGTCGGTGGAGGCCACGACCCGCCGGTCGGGGGCGGCGACCACCGCGGCGTCGTCGCCGGGGCCGACCCGGACCGCCGGAGTGGTGGTGAGACGGGAGGTGAGCTCCCTGATGAGCCCGAACTCCCCGAGCTCACCAACCGTGCCCTTCATCGCCCTTGCTCCCCTTCTGTCCCTTGCCGTGCCCGGTCGCGCGTGACCAGTGTCCTCGATACGGTCGAGGTGTCCGTCAACCTGTGTCGTGCCCGATCCCCGGCACGCGAGCCCCGGCCCTCGCAGGTCTCCCCGCGGCGCGTGGCGACGCGATACCGTGGCGTTCCTTTTCCCCACATGATCCTCGTGGCCGCCCTGGAGGTTCCGTGGTACAGGCGTACATCCTGATCCAGACGGAGGTCGGCAAAGCGTCGACCGTCGCCGAGACGATCAGCAAGATTCCTGGGGTGATCCAGGCCGAGGACGTGACAGGACCCTATGACGTGATCGTGCGGGCGCAGGCCGACACCGTGGACGACCTCGGCCGCATGGTGGTGGCGAAGGTCCAGCAAGTGGACGGCATCACCCGCACCCTGACCTGCCCGGTCGTGCATCTGTAGCCCCCGTCTACCCTTGGCCGGTGAACCTTTTCCGTCACCGGCTCATCGGTCTGCCCGCGCTCGCCCTGCTGATCACCGCCGTGGGCTGCTCCTCGGCAGACGACAGCGCGTCGGCGGCGGTTCCCTCACCGGGGGCGAAGGTGACCGGACTGTGCCGGAACCTGGACAAGGCGCTGCCGTCCGGGGTCGACGGACAGGACCGCCGGGATCCCACGCCCGCGTCCGCGCTGACCGCGGGGTGGGGGAACCCGGCGATCATACTGCGCTGCGGTGTCGCGCGGCCCGCGGAGATGGGCGATCCGGAGGCCGACGGGGTCGAGGTGAACGGCGTGGGCTGGCTGCTGCAGAAGCAGAAGGACGGTTCCTTCCGGTTCACCACGACCCTGCGCGAGGCGTACGTCGAGGTGACCATCCCCGAGGACCGCACCGGGGGCGGCATGGCGCCGCTGGTGGATCTGGCACCGGCGATCAAGAAGGCGATCCCCAAGGGGATCGCCGACTAGAGCCTGTCCTGGGCCAGCGACCAGGACCTGTCGTGGTTCAGCGCAGACCCGTCGGCCTGCGCAGGGCCGCCTGGATGAGCTGGTCCACCAGTTCGGGGTAGCCGATCCCGCTCGCCTGCCACATCTGCGGGTACATCGAGATCGGCGTGAAGCCGGGCAGGGTGTTGATCTCGTTGATGACGAACCCGTCGTCGGTGAGGAAGAAGTCCGCGCGGACCAGGCCCTCGCAGGAGGCCGCCTCGAACGCCTCCACGGCGAGCTTCCGCACCTCGGCGGTCTGCTCCGGCGTGAGCGGCGCCGGCACGATCCCCGGGGTCGAGTCGATGTACTTCGCCTCGAAGTCGTAGTACGCGTGCGCCTGCGGCGGCGGGATCTCGGCCGGGACGGAGGCGCGCGGCCCGTCCTCGAACTCCAGCACCCCGCACTCGATCTCGCGTCCCCTGAGCGCCGCCTCGACCAGGATCTTCGGGTCGTGCCGCTGGGCCTCGGCGATCGCGTCGGAGAGGCCGGAGACGTCGTCGACCTTGGTGATGCCGATCGACGAACCGGCGCGCGCCGGCTTCACGAACAGCGGCCAGCCGTGCTCGCCGGCGAAGTCGACGATCTTCTTGCGGGCGGCCGCCTCGTCCCGCTCCCACTCTCGCGGCCGGATCACCACGTACGGGCCGACCGTGAGCCCGAAGGAGGTGAACACCCGCTTCATGTACTCCTTGTCCTGGCCGACGGCCGAGGCGAGCACACCCGAACCCACGTACGGGACACCGGAGAGCTCCAGCAGTCCTTGCAGCGTGCCGTCCTCGCCGTAGGGGCCGTGCAGGACGGGGAAGACGACGTCGACCTCACCGAGCGCCTTGGGCACCGATCCGGGCTCGCTGACGACGACTTCGCGGTTGCCGGGGTCGAGGGGGAGCACCACGCCGCCCTCGCTCGACTCCGCCACGTCCTCGACCTCGGGCGTACGGCGGTCGGTGATCGCCATGCGTTCCGGTTCGTCGGCCGTGAGCGCCCAGCGCCCTTCCCGGGTGATGCCGATCGGCAGCACGTCGTACTTGGTCCGGTCGATGGCCCGCAGCACGGCGCCGGCGGTGACCACGGAGATCCCGTGTTCGGAGCTGCGGCCGCCGAACACGACGGCCACGCGCGGCTTGCGCGGCGGCTGCTGAGGGCTCTGGGGAAGGTTCTCGGTGCTCATATCGCGTTGAGAGTACCCGGTGGTAGGGCCCTGAGACAGCGTGCGCCCCCGCGCCGAACGGAGCAAAAAACGGTGCCGTCGCTCAGCGTCGTTCGGGCTTCGCGCTGCGCGACATGAGCTCCTTCACGGCGACCACCGGGGACTTGCCCTCGTGCACGATGGCGACGACCGTCTCGGTGATCGGCATGTCGACGCCGTGCCGGCGCGCCAGATCCAGCACCGACTCACAGGACTTGACGCCCTCGGCGGTCTGCTTGGTGACCGCGATGGTCTCCTGCAGGGTCATGCCCTTGCCGAGGTTGGTGCCGAAGGTGTGGTTGCGCGACAGCGGCGAGGAGCAGGTGGCCACCAGGTCGCCCAGGCCCGCGAGGCCGGAGAAGGTCAGCGGGTCGGCGCCGAGGGCGACCCCGAGGCGGGTGGTCTCCGCGAGGCCGCGGGTGATGAGGGAGCCCTTGGCGTTGTCGCCGAGTCCCATGCCGTCCGCGATGCCGACGGCGAGCCCGATGACGTTCTTGACCGCGCCGCCCAGTTCGCAGCCCACCACGTCGGTGTTGGTGTACGGGCGGAAGTACGGCGTGTGGCAGACGCCCTGCAGGCGCCGCGCGACCGCCTCGTCGGTGCAGGCGACCACCGCGGCGGCCGGCATCCGGGCGGCGATCTCCCGGGCCAGGTTGGGCCCGGTGACCACGGCGATCCGGTCGGCGCCCACCTTGGCGACGTCCTCGATGACCTCGCTCATCCGCATGGCGGAGCCGAGTTCGACGCCCTTCATCAGCGACACCAGGACCGTGTCGGGCGCCAGCAGCGGCGCCCACTCGGCGAGGTTGGCGCGCATCGTCTGGGACGGCACCGACAGCACGGTGAAGTCGGCGCCGGCGGCGGCCTCGGCGGGGTCGGTGGTGGCCCGCAGGTTCTCCGGGAGCTCCACGCCGGGCAGGTAGTCGGGGTTCGTACGGCCGGAGTTGACCGCCTCGGCGACCTCCGCGCGGCGGGCCCACAGGGTGACCTCGCAGCCCGCGTCGGCCAGCACCATGCCGAACGCCGTGCCCCACGAACCGGCGCTGAAGACCGCCGCCTTGACCGGCTTGCTCACTGGGCGCTCTCCTCTTCCCGGCCCGTCTGCGCCTGTGTCCTGCGCCGCTGCTCGATCCGCTCCCGGCGCGGGTCGTACGGCGTCGCGGGCGCCTTCTCGCCGCGGATCTCCTCCAGCTGGCGGGTGATGGCGGCCATGATGACCTCGGTCGCCTCCTTCAGCACGTCCGCGGTCATCTCCTTGCCGTAGAAGCGGGACAGGTCCACCGGCGGGCCCGCGAGCACGTGGTGGGTCTTGCGCGGCAGGAGGTGGGGCTTCTTGGCGTACGGCGGCAGCAGTTCGTTGGCGCCCCACTGGGCGATCGGGATCACCGGGCACCTGGTCTGCAGGGCGACCCGGGCCGCGCCGGTCTTGCCGGTCATCGGCCACTGGTCGGGGTCGCGGGTGATGGTGCCCTCGGGGTAGAAGACCACGCACTCGCCGCGCTCCACGGCGTCGACCGCGGCCCGGAAGGCGCTGAGCGCGTCCGTGGACTCGCGGTAGACGGGGATCTGCCCGGTGCCGCGCATGGCGGCGCCGACGAATCCCTTCTTGAAAAGACCGCTCTTGGCGAGGAATCGCGGGACCCGCCCGGTGTTGTACTGATAGTGCGCGTACGCGAAGGGGTCCACGTGGGAATTGTGGTTCACCGCGGTGATAAATCCGCCCTCGGCCGGAATGTGCTCCATTCCGCGCCAGTCCCGCTTGATCAGAACCACCAGCGGCGGTTTGCAGATCACCGCGGCGAAGCGGTACCAGAAGCCGATTCTGCGGCGGGGCACGCGCGCACCTTCCTCTAGGGGCCGTGGGGCATCGGCCCGGAAACGTCGGGCCGGGGGGCCGCACAAGTGTCGCCCCAGGCCGCCGGTCTGTCGAGAACACCGTACGCCCCGACGCCGCGACCGCCAGATGGCCGAGGTGACGGCTGAGTGACAATGGCCGCGACAAGAGAGGGACGGAACGCTCGTGCTGTGGACCTTGGTCATACCCCTGAAACCTCTGGCGCGGGCCAAGAGCAGGCTCTCGGACACCGCCCACGACGGGCTGCGCCCGGGCCTCGCCCTCGCCTTCGCCCAGGACACGGTGGCCGCCGCGCTGGCCTGTGGGGAGGTCGGGGATGTGGCGGTCGTCACGGACGACGCCCTGGCCGGCCGCGAGCTGGCCGCGCTGGGCGCCCGGATCATCGCCGACGAGCCGCGCGGCGGCCTGAACGCGGCGCTGGCCCACGCGGCGGCCACCGTGCGCGCCGACCGCCCGCGCACCCCCGTGGCCGCGCTGAACGCCGACCTGCCGGCGCTGCGCTCGCCGGAATTGGCCCGGGTCCTGGACGCGGCGAGGGAATTCCCGCGCGCTTTCCTGCCGGATGCCGCGGATATCGGCACCACTCTCCTGGCGGCCGCTGCGGGTGAGGAATTGCGCCCGGCCTTCGGCACGGATTCCCGTTTCCGTCATCGCGCCTCGGGCGCCGTGGAACTCCGGCTGACCGCCGTGGATTCCGTACGCCAGGACGTGGACACCGGCGACGACCTGCGGGCGGCGCTGACGCTGGGGGTGGGCCGCCATACGGCGGCGATGTCGGCGGGACTGCTGATCCCCCGTACCTGAGAAGGCACTACCCTGACCGTCATGCAGGCCACCGCGTACACGTACGACCCCGTCACCCGCGGCGGACAGGTGCTCCTCGACGACGGCACCCCCGTCCCCTTCGACGCGGCGGCGTTCGACGCGGGGGGGCTGCGGCTGCTGCGGCCCGGGCAGCGGGTGCGCATCGAGACCGAGGGGCCCGCGGACGCCCCCCGCATCACTCTGGTCACGCTGCAGACCTTCTGAAACAGCCTGCTCGACCGAACAACCTGGTTGAACAGTCCGCGCACACGCCGCGGGCCGGACTCCGACGCGGAGTCCGGCCCGGCGCGTGAGTGCCCTGCTGCCCCTACCTCTTGCGGGCGGTGGCCTTCTTGGCGGTGGTGGTGCGAGCCGTCGACTTCTTGGCGGGCGCCTTCTTGGCGGTCGCCTTCTTCGCCGGGGCCTTCTTGGCCGTCGCCTTCTTGGCGGTGGTCTTCTTCGCGGCGGTGGTCTTGGCCGTCGCCGTGGTCTTCTTGGCGGGAGCCTTCTTCGCCGTGGTCTTCTTCGCCGTCGCCGTGGTCTTCTTGGCGGTGGTCTTCTTCGCCGTCGCGGTCGCCTTCTTGGCGGTGGTCTTCTTCGCCGCGGCCTTCTTGACCGTGGCGGACGCACCGCCGGACAGGCTGCCCTTCGGCGCCTTCTTGACGGCGACCTCGCCGCCGCGCGGGAGCTTCTTCGAGCCGCTCACCAGGTCCTTGAAGCCCTGGCCCGCGCGGAAGCGCGGCACGGAGGTCTTCTTGACCCGAACCCGCTCGCCCGTCTGGGGGTTGCGGGCGTACCGGGCCGGACGGTCGACCTTCTCGAACGAACCGAAGCCGGTGACCGAGACCCGGTCGCCGCCGACCACCGCGCGGACGATGGCGTCCAGGACCGCGTCGACCGCGTCGGCGGCCTGCTGGCGGCCGCCCATCTTGTCGGCAATCGCTTCTACGAGCTGCGCCTTGTTCACGTCTTCCCCTTCGGAGACATTGCCAGAACGAATGCGTTCAAGCCTTTTCGCACGTTAGGCAGATATATACCGCAAATCAAACACGAAACGGGCTTATCACCCTTGTGCCGCAACGGACTCGACTGTCTGGGAGTTGCTCAGCGTTCCTCTTCGGGGATTCGCCCCTCGTCGAGGTCCGCCTCGAACCGCTCCAGTCGCCTTGCCGCGTCGGCGAGATCGTGCTTGGCCACGGCCGTAATGACCAGCAGCTTCCGGGTCAGCGCCATCCGTACGCCCTCCGGGACTTGCAGTGCGCGCACCCTTGCGTGCGCTCTCTTGAGTTGGTCCGCGACCGCCGCATAGAGCTTGAGTTGGCCGTCGTGTTCCATGCACAGATTGTGCCATCTGGGGCGAGTTGTCGCCTGCCCAGGGTGCAACTGCCACCTCAAACGGCCGTCCGGGCGCATCCGGAAGTCACGGCTTCAGCTCTCGCGTACCCCGGCAACACCCGTTCTAACGTGGGAAGTTGAATGAAAGCCAATCGGCGCGCCGAGCCGTCCGGGCCCGGACACGGCAGTACCCCCGATCGGGCTGATCGGGGGTACCGGGGTGGCTGAAACTCGCCCTGTTCAGATGGGGCTCAGAGGCTCCTCAGAGGGACGCCGCTCAGACCGGGAGCGTCTTCGGCTTGTACGACGGCCGCTTCGCCTCGTAGGCCGCGATGTCGGCCTCGTTCTGGAGGGTGATGGAGATGTCGTCCAGCCCGTTCAGCAGCCGCCAGCGGGAGTTCTCGTCCAGCTCGAAGGAGGCGGTGACGCCCTCGGCGCGCACCTCGCGGTTCTCCAGGTCGACGGTGATCTCGGCCTCGGGGTCCTCCTCCGTGAGCTCCCACAGGGCGTCCACGATCTTCTGGTCGAGAACCACCGTGAGCAGGCCGTTCTTCAGCGAGTTGCCGCGGAAGATGTCGGCGAAGCGGGAGGAGATGACGGCCTTGAAGCCGTAGTTCTGCAGCGCCCAGACGGCGTGCTCGCGGGAGGAGCCGGTGCCGAAGTCGGGGCCGGCGACCAGGACCGTGGCGCCCTTGCGCTCGGGGCGGTTGAGGATGAAGGTCTCGTCCTTGCGCCAGGCCTCGAACAGCCCGTCCTCGAAGCCGTCCCGGGTCACCTTCTTGAGCCAGTGAGCAGGGATGATCTGGTCGGTGTCGACGTTGGAGCGGCGCAGCGGGACGGCCCGGCCGGTGTGCGTGGTGAAAGCTTCCATGGCTGATCAGACTCCAGCGGGCGCGGGGGCGTCGGACAGGTCGGCGGGCGAGGCCAGGTGGCCCAGCACGGCGGTCGCGGCGGCGACCTGCGGGGAGACCAGGTGCGTCCGGCCGCCCTTGCCCTGCCGGCCCTCGAAGTTGCGGTTGGAGGTGGAGGCGGAGCGCTCACCGGGGGCGAGCTGGTCGGGGTTCATGCCCAGGCACATCGAGCAGCCCGCGTGCCGCCATTCGGCGCCGGCCTCCTTGAAGACGACGTCCAGGCCCTCGGAGACGGCCTGCAGACCAACCCGCGCGGAGCCCGGGACGACCAGCATCCGTACGCCGTCGGCGACTTTGCGGTCCTTCAGGATGTCGGCGGCGGCGCGCAGGTCCTCGATGCGGCCGTTGGTGCACGAACCTACGAAGACGGTGTCCACCCTGATGGAGCGCAGCGGCTGTCCGGCCTCCAACCCCATGTATTCCAGGGCCTTTTCGGCGGCGAGGCGCTCCGAAGCGTCTTCGTACGAAGCAGGGTCGGGGACCGACGCCGAAAGCGGTGCGCCCTGGCCGGGGTTGGTGCCCCAGGTGACGAACGGCGACAGCGAGGCGGCGTCGATGACGACCTCGGCGTCGAACTCGGCGTCCTCGTCGGTCCTGAGCGTCTTCCAGTACGCGACCGCCGCGTCCCACTCCTCGCCCTCGGGGGCGTGCGGGCGGCCCTTGAGGTATTCGAAGGTGGTCTCGTCGGGGGCGATCATGCCCGCGCGGGCGCCGGCCTCGATCGACATGTTGCAGATGGTCATCCGGGCCTCCATCGAGAGCTTCTCGATGGCGGAGCCGCGGTACTCCAGGATGTAGCCCTGGCCGCCGCCGGTGCCGATCTTGGCGATGATCGCCAGGATCAGGTCCTTGGCGGTGACGCCCTCGGGCAGCTCGCCGTCGACCGTGATGGCCATGGTCTTCGGGCGGGCCAGCGGCAGCGTCTGGGTGGCCAGCACGTGCTCCACCTGGGAGGTGCCGATGCCGAACGCCAGGGCGCCGAAGGCACCGTGCGTGGAGGTGTGGGAGTCGCCGCAGACGACGGTGGTGCCGGGCTGGGTCAGGCCCAGCTGCGGGCCGACGACGTGCACGACGCCCTGCTCGACGTCGCCCAGCGGGTGCAGCCGGACGCCGAACTCCGCGCAGTTCTTGCGCAGCGTCTCCAGCTGGGCGCGGGAGACCGGGTCGGCGATGGGCTTGTCGATGTCGAGGGTCGGGGTGTTGTGGTCCTCGGTCGCGATGGTGAGGTCGAGACGGCGCACCTTCCGGCCGTTCTGCCTCAGGCCGTCGAAGGCCTGCGGGCTGGTCACCTCGTGCAGCAGGTGCAGATCGATGAAGAGGAGGTCGGGCTCGCCCTCGGCGCGCCGGACGACATGGTCGTCCCAGACCTTCTCCGCGAGTGTCCTACCCATCGCTTTCCCTCCGGCCGGCAAACGTCCACCGGCCCAACTAGAGATCTTGAGGAGGCAGCGCCCGCGCCCCTTTTCGGGCGTCCGCCGCCGGGCCCCTGGTCCACGGGCCGCTGTGTCATTCCAGAGTGGCGTGTTCCACGGAAAATTGAACTTGCGTTTCACAGAGTGAGACGCGAGTATCGTTTCATGGACAACAGTAGCGGCGTGGGAGTTCTGGACAAGGCGGCCCTTGTCCTGAGCGCCCTGGAGTCCGGTCCGGCCACCCTCGCGGGCCTGGTCGCGGCCACCGGACTCGCACGACCAACGGCCCACCGACTGGCCGTGGCCCTGGAACACCACCGCATGGTGGCACGGGACATGCAGGGCCGTTTCATCCTCGGCCCGCGCCTGGCGGAGCTGGCCGCGGCCGCGGGCGAGGACCGGCTGCTCGCCACGGCGGGCCCGGTGCTCACGCACCTCAGGGACGTCACGGGCGAGAGCGCCCAGCTCTACCGCCGCCAGGGCGACATGCGCATCTGCGTCGCCGCGGCCGAGCGCCTGTCCGGCCTGCGGGACACCGTTCCGGTCGGCTCGACCCTCACCATGAAGGCCGGCTCCTCCGCGCAGATCCTGATGGCCTGGGAGGAGCCCGAGCGCCTGCACCGGGGCCTGCAGGGCGCCCGCTTCACGGCCACCGCCCTGTCGGGCGTACGGCGCCGCGGCTGGGCCCAGTCCATCGGCGAGCGCGAGCCGGGCGTCGCGTCCGTCTCCGCGCCCGTCCGCGGCCCCTCCAACCGCGTGGTGGCCGCCGTCTCGGTCTCCGGGCCCATCGAGCGCCTGACGCGTCACCCGGGCCGTATGCACGCCCAGGCGGTCATCGACGCCGCCGCCCGCCTCTCCGAGGCCCTGCGCCGCTCCGGCTGACCCCGGGAACGCCGAGGGGGAGGGCCCGCCCCAACGCCGCGGCAGGCCCTCCCCCTTCCCCCGATCCCCCGGTCACCCGGCCTCTTCGGTCACCTTCCGCGAGCGGTGGGCGAACCGGTCCTTCGCGTACCGGCCCCGCTTCTCCAGCGGGATCTGCCCGTGCGCCGCCGCGAGGCCGAACGCCGGCATGTCCGCGTAGATCGCCTCGTAGGACCCCTCCGGCACGACGTACGCCTCGTGCCAGATGCCCACCTGCCCGCGCAGCTTCCCGCTGCGCTCCTTGCGGTTGAGGGCGGACCACGCCTGGTGGTGGAAGGCGTCCGGCGCGGTCGCGTAGGCGTAGAGCTTCTCCTTGGACTCCCAGTACTGCACGACGTAGTACGTGCGCGGCGAGGCCGTCAGCAGGACGTGCCCGCGCAGGCCCCGGGCGGGGTCCCTCGCCAGCTCGCGCAGCATGCGCAGCATCGCGAGCATCACCGGAAGCCACAGGTGGACGGCCCGGAAGCGGTTGACGCGCATGCCGATCAGCAGGACGACGACATCGCCCTTCGCGTCGGCGGTCGTACGGGACACCATGGCCTCTCCCCCTCGTTGGCGAGCGACGCTATCCGAGCGGCGCATGTTTGGATAGTGCCGGTATCCGAGGAAGGGCGCAAGGGATGAGGCTGGCCGAACTCAGCGAGCGCAGCGGAGTCTCCACCGCGACGATCAAGTACTACCTGCGCGAAGGGCTGTTGCCGCCCGGCCGGCAGGTCAACACGACGACGGCCGAGTACGGCGAGGAGCACCTGCGCCGGCTGCGGCTGGTGCGGGCGATGATCCAGGTGGGCCGCATTCCGGTGGCGACGGTCCGGGAGGTCCTCGGGCACGTCGACGACGACTCGCTGGGCGGCTCGATCCGGCTGGGCGCGGCGCTGTGGGCGCTGCCGCAGGTGCCGGAGCCGGACGAGGAGGACGAGTACGTCCGGGCCGCCCACCGCGAGGTCACCGCGCTGCTGGACCGGCTCGGCTGGGAGAACGCCCGGCGGCTGACGACCGTCTCCCCCGCCTACCGCTCGGCGGTCGCGGCGGTGGCCGCCTTCCGCCGGCTCGGCTACGCGTGGGGGGCCGAACAGCTCGCGCCGTACGCCGAGTTGATGTACCGCACGGCCGTGCTCGACCTGGACAACATGGAGACGTACTCGCCGCAGGCGGCCGGCCGGGTGGAGTTCGCGGTGCTGGGCGCGATCCTGAACGAGCCGCTGCTGCAGGCCCTGCACCGGCTGGCCCAGGAGGAGGAGTCGACGCGGCGGTACGGCTTCGAGTGAGCCCCGGAACGGCGAAGGCCCCCCACCCTGAGGTGGAGGGCCTCGCCTCGGTGTACCCCCGACCGGATTCGAACCGGCGCTACCGCCTTGAGAGGGCGGCGTGCTAGGCCGCTACACAACGGGGGCATGGACGCTGCGTCGCCGCAGGTCCGAGCTGGTCTACCTGGACTCGAACCAAGACTAACTGAACCAGAATCAGTCGTGCTGCCAATTACACCATAGACCAATGTGGTTTAGACCAGTCAGTACCCCCGACCGGATTCGAACCGGCGCTACCGCCTTGAGAGGGCGGCGTGCTAGGCCGCTACACAACGGGGGCCTCGATCCCGAAGGATCCGTACCCCCGACCGGATTCGAACCGGCGCTACTGCCTTGAGAGGGCAGCGTGCTAGGCCGCTACACAACGGGGGCTTGCGGATGTGATCCGCGGGCGCAGATGAGCTCTGCGAGCTGGCCTACCTGGACTCGAACCAAGACTAACTGAACCAGAATCAGTCGTGCTGCCAATTACACCATAGGCCACTGGAACGCAAGCCCCTGTGGGGATCTCGTTCTAGTTCGCTCCTCCGGCTCTCGGACCTTTCGGCCCGCTCCCCGGCGGCGCAGGAAGAACATTACCTGAAGGTGGACGGGGCTCCAAAACGGGTATCGGCGCCGAGGACCGCTGGGAGTTCGGCGAGCGAGGCGATCCGGTGCGGGCCTGCGGGGACGTCCGCGCCGGTGTACACGCCGCCGCGGTCGATCCACACCGACAGCAGTCCGGCGTCGGCGGCTCCGCGGCCGTCGATCTCCGGGTGGTCGCCGACGTACGCCACCTCGTGCGGGGCGAGCCGCAGGGCGTCGCAGGCGGCGCGGAAGGCGGCGGCCTCGGGCTTGGAGACGCCCAGTTCGGCGGCGCACAGGATGACCTCGAAGCGGTCGTGCACGCCCAGGACGCGCAGCTTGCGGTCCTGGACGGTGAGGCTGGAGTTGGACAGCACCGCGTGCCGGTGGCTGGCGGCGAGCGCGTCGAGGGCGGGCAGCACGTCCGGGAACAGGCCCCAGGCGGTCTCGTAGTGGACCATGTACCGCCGGAACCAGGCGTCGGCCTCGGCGTCGCTCAGCTCCCGCCCCAGGAACACCCGCACACGGTCGCGCCGCTGCCCCTCGAACGTCGTCTCCCCCGCCGAGAACCGCGCCCACTGGGCGTCGGTGACCGCCCGCCACCGCACGAGGGCCTGCTCCGGGGTCTCGTCCCCCGTCAGCAGGCCCTCGGCGCGCAGATGACGGCGCATGCCTTCGCGGTCCGCGGTGGTGTAGTCGAAGAGGGTGTCGTCCACGTCCCAGATCACGGCGCGAATGCTCATGATCCGACGGTATCCCGGCCCCGACGGGACCGGGAGGGGACCGTCAGTCGTGCGCGCCCCACCAGATGAACCGCTCGGGCTCGATGCCGTACTGGTTCACGACGCTGATCGGGCTGGCGTAGACGGCGTCACCGTTGGAGGAGCTGCGCAGCAGGTCGCCGTCGTAGTTGGTCAGCGAGTCGCTGCCCCGCCAGAACTGCCCCGAGCTGCCGCCGCAGGTGCTCGTCCACACGACGTTGGTCGCGGTCTTCTGGTCCGTGGTCAGGCACTTGCCGTTGACCTTGCTGACCAGCCGGTGGAAGGCGACGCCGTTGATGTCGGTGAGCTCGTCGCTGCTCCAGTACCAGTTGCGGCTGGCGAGGGAGTCGTCGCAGGCGGCCGTCCAGACGCTGTCGGTCGTGCCCGACGCGGTGAGGCAGGTGCCCTCGTAGTCGTTGCGGAAGGTCCAGTAGGTGGCGGCGGAGGCCGGCGTCAGGGCGCCGGTGGCCACGAGCGTCAGGGCCGCGAGGCCGACGGGGACGGTCAGTCTGAGGGTGGTTCTCCCGGATGACATGCCCATGAGAGTGCGGGAGCCGGGCGAAGATCGCGTGACGCGGCCGTGAACATCGCGCGGTACGCGTGCAGGACGGCGCCCGGGGGCCGGGTGCCGTCCTGCACGGGGACTCGGCTACGCCGTCAGCTTCGCCAGCGCGGCGTCGATGCGGGCCAGCGTCTTCTCCTTGCCCAGGACTTCCAGGGACTCGAAGAGGGGGAGGCCGACCGTGCGGCCGGTGACCGCCACGCGGACCGGGGCCTGGGCCTTGCCGAGCTTGAGGCCGTGGGCCTCGCCGGCGGCCAGGACGGCCTCCTTCAGGGACTCGGCCGAGGTCCAGTCCGCCGACTCCAGCTTCTCGCGGGCCGTGCGCAGCAGGGCGTCGCTGCCCTCCTTCATCGCCTTCGTCCAGGACGGCTCGTCGAAGACCGGCTCGGGCAGGAAGAGGAAGTCGACGTTGTCGGTGATCTCCGACAGGACCTTCAGGCGGGTCTGCGCGTGCGGGGCGATCGCCTGCCACTTCGACTCGTCGAAGTCCTCCGGCGCCCAGGGCGCGAACGGGGCCTTCAGCCAGGGAGCGCAGCGCTCCGTGAAGTCCTTGACGTCCAGCAGCCGGATGTGGTCGCCGTTGATCGACTCGCACTTCTTGAGGTCGAAGCGGGCCGGGTTCGGGTTGACGTCGGCGATGTCGAAGGCCGCGATCATCTCCTCGACGGAGAAGACGTCCCGGTCCGCCGAGAGCGACCAGCCCAGCAGCGAGAGGTAGTTGAGCAGGCCCTCGGGCAGGAAGCCCTGCTCGCGGTAGAGGTTGAGGGACGCCTGCGGGTCGCGCTTGGACAGCTTCTTGTTGCCCTCGCCCATGACGTACGGCAGATGGCCGAACTCGGGGACGCCCTTGGCGATCCCGAGCTCGATCAGCGCCCGGTACAGGGCGATCTGGCGCGGGGTGGAGGAGAGCAGGTCCTCGCCGCGCAGGACGTGGGTGATCTCCATCAGGGCGTCGTCGACGGGGTTGACCAGCGTGTACAGCGGGGCGCCGTTGGCTCGTACGATCCCGTAGTCCGGGACGTTCTCCGGGGTGAACGTCAGCTCGCCGCGGACCAGGTCCGTGAAGGTGATCGTCTCGTCGGGCATGCGGAACCGGACGATCGGCGTACGGCCCTGGGCCCGGTACTCCTCGACCTGCGCGGCCGTGAGGTCGCGGCAGTGGCCGTCGTAGCCGGACGGCCTGCCGGCGGCGCGGGCGGCCTCGCGGCGGCTGTCCAGCTCCTCCTGGGAGCAGTAGCAGTGGTACGCGTGGCCGGCGTCGAGAAGCTTGCGCGCGACGTCGGCGTAGAGGTCCATGCGCTGCGACTGGCGGTACGGCGCGTGCGGGCCGCCCACCTCGGGGCCCTCGTCCCAGTCGAAGCCCAGCCAGCGCATCGCTTCGAGGAGCTGGTGGTAGGACTCCTCGGAGTCGCGGGCCGCGTCGGTGTCCTCGATGCGGAAGACGAGGGTGCCCTGGTGGTGCCGGGCGAACGCCCAGTTGAACAGGGCGGTGCGGACCAGGCCCACGTGGGGGTTACCGGTGGGCGAGGGGCAGAAACGGACGCGTACGGGGGAGCCGGGTGCGCTAGCCACGCTTGACAACCTTGTTGGTGAGAGTGCCGATGCCTTCGATGGTGACGGCGACCTCGTCGCCGACGGTGAGCGGTCCGACGCCTGCCGGGGTGCCCGTGAGGATCACGTCGCCGGGGAGCAGCGTCATGGCCTCGGTGATGTTGACGATCAGGTCCTCGATGGGGTGGATCATCTCGCTGGTACGGCCGAGCTGGCGCTGTTCGCCGTTGACCGTGAGCTGCACGGTCAGGTCCGAGGCCGTCGCGAGGTCCAGGCCGGTCTCCACCCAGGGGCCGAGCGGGCAGGAGGAGTCGAAGCCCTTGGCCCGCGCCCACTGCTTCTCGCGCTTCTGCACGTCACGCGCGGTGACGTCGTTCGCGCAGGTGTAGCCGAAGATCACGTCGGCCACGCGCTCGCGCGGGACCTCGCGGCACATGCGGCCGATGACGACGGCCAGTTCCGCCTCGTGGTGGAGGTCCTCGGTGAAGGACGGGTACCGGATCTCGTCGCCGGGGCCGATCACCGAGGTGGACGGCTTGAAGAAGGCGAACGGCGCGTCGGGCACCTCGTTGCCCAGCTCGCGGGCGTGCTCCGCGTAGTTGCGGCCGAAGGCCACGACCTTGTTGGGGAGCACCGGCGGCAGCAGCCTGACCTTGTTCAGCGGCACCTTCGTGCCGGAGAGCTCGAAGTCCGCGAACGGGATGCCCTTGATGATGTCGAGGACGAGCTCGTCCGGCCTGTCGCCCTCGACCGCGCCGAAGGCGACGTTGCCGTCGATGGAGAATCTGGCGATGCGCACGGGTGCTGGCGCCCCTCTACTGAGCCGGCTGGAGTCTGACGCTCCAGGCTAACGCGGCCGAGGTCCGCCGCCCTGCGCACGACCGCCGGGGCGCCTTGAGTGATCAGCGCCCCGCGTGCGTACTACTCCGCGGCGGAGGCCGAGGAGGGGACCTCCACGAGGACGGTGCGCTTGGGGTTGGCGGTCTGGGTGGGAAGATCGAGGGAGTGCTCCGGCTGCTCCGGGGTCTGCAGTTCGCCGGCGTCCGTGAGGTGGGCCAGGGTCGTGCGCCGCGGGTTGGCTATGTTGCGGAACATCAGCGTCGTCTTCACGGTTGAACTTGACCTCGTCCTCAGTGATGGGTGTGCAGTTGCCTGCATCCTGTAAAGCGTCAGGCTAAACATGCAATTCCCTGCGGAAGACGCTCAGACGCCTTGATCGGCATGTGAGTTTGCTCACGGGCTCGCACGCAAACCGGTCAATTCAGACCCGCAACTCACCCCAACGAAACGGACATTGACGGCCTGAAGCCATCATTCCGCTCCTGATCATGGCGACTGGGACACCGTCCGGTCCCGGGCAACTCGCGGGCTTACGCCCGGTATGCGCCGGATCCCGCTCTACGGCTGGTGACCCCCTACTCACGAGCTGTCACGTAGGTCACGGCATGACCCATGAGCCTTGTTGGAGATCCTGCACTGTGCTGGAATGCCACGGACCGCCGCAGGATCGAGCCGGCGCGCAGGGGGCGCAACGCAGCGCCGAGTGGCGGCGAGACAGGGGGAGCCAGCGCCGGTCACTGACGACCACCAGGGGGGCGCGTTCAGGGCGCTCCCCACAACGCCGACACCGTGTCCTTCCGTTCACGCGGAAGGGCGCCTGGTCCAGAGGTTGCGACGCTAGTGCAGGGACGTTTCAAGAGGGATAACGGCGCTTCGGCGGAGCCGGAGCCGCACGGCGGGACTGGCCCGATGGCCGGCAGCTCCTCGCCCCAGCACGCCCAGAACCCGGGCCCGGCCCCGGCCGGCGACAGCGCCGGCGAGCGCCCCGGGCGTCCCGGCGTGACGGCGTCCACCGGGTCGGCGAGCCCCACCGCTCCGGTCGTCAAGCCGCCCAAGGGCCCGACCGGCCCCGGCTCGCGCATGGCCCTGCGCAACTGGCGCATCTCCACGCGTCTGGTGTCGCTGCTCGCGCTGCCCGTGGTCGCGGCCACCTCGCTGGGCGCGCTGCGCATCAGCGACAACATGGACGACATCCAGCAGCTCGACAACATGAAGCTGCTGACGGACATGACCAACCAGGCCACCGAACTGGCCGCCGCGCTCCAGGAGGAGCGCGACCTGTCCGCCGGTCCGCTCGCGCACGGCTCCTCGACGTCGACGAAGTACACGGTCAAGGGCTACCGCGACAAGACGGACCAGGCCGAGGCGAACTTCAAGGACGCCGCGGAGAAGATCGACACCTCCGCCATCAAGTCCGGCAACCTGCAGGGCGTGCGCGAGACCCTGGTCGGTCTGGTGCGCGACCTGGACACGCTGGCGAAGATACGCAACACGGCGTACGAGTCGAAGGGCAACTCCACCCAGACGGTGGAGGCCTACCACCGGCTCATCACCAACCTGCTGGACCTCTCGCAGGACATGGCGCAGGCCACCAGCAACCCCGAGATGATCCAGCGCACCCGCGCCCTGGCCGCGTTCTCCTCCGCCAAGGAGTACGCGTCCGTGCAGCGCGCGGTCCTCGCCGCGGCCCTGCCCGCCAACACCGACACCTCCGGCGACCTGTCGTCCAACGACCGCCTGTACGCCCAGTCGGCGCTGGCCAGCGAGGAGTCCGAACTCCGCACCTTCAAGAGCCTCTACGGCACCGAGGCCGCCGCGCAGCTCCTCAAGCCCATCGAGGAGAACAACGCCACGATCAAGGCCACCGACACCTACGCCGGCCGCGCCCTGGCCAGCCAGGACGGCCTGTCCGACCTGCAGAAGCGGTCCTACCAGGACTGGGTGGACGACAGCTCGACCAAGATCGAGCAGATGTCGAAGATCGAGCACACGCTCCTCGAGGAGATGGACCAGAAGGCCCGCGAGCTGCGCTCGGTCTCCGAGCGCGAGGCGATCATCTCCGGTGCGCTGATCCTGCTCGTGCTCGGTGTCTCCCTCGTCGGCGCCTTCGTCGTGGCCCGCTCCATGATCCGCTCGCTGCGCCGGCTGCAGGAGACCGCCACCAAGGTCGCCCAGGACCGGCTGCCCGAGCTGGTCAAGCAGCTGTCGGAGTCGGACCCGCAGGACGTCGACACCTCCGTCGAGTCGGTCGGTGTGCACTCCCGGGACGAGATCGGCCAGGTGGCCGCGGCCTTCGACGACGTGCACCGCGAGGCGGTCCGCCTCGCCGCCGAGCAGGCCCTGCTGCGGGGCAACGTCAACGCGATGTTCACCAACCTCTCGCGCCGCTCCCAGGGCCTCATCCAGCGCCAGCTCTCGCTCATCTCCGAGCTGGAGTCCCGCGAGGCCGACCCGGACCAGCTGTCGTCGCTGTTCAAGCTCGACCACCTCGCGACGCGTATGCGCCGTAACGGTGAGAACCTCCTCGTCCTCGCCGGTGAGGAGCCCGGCCGGCGCTGGACCCGTCCGGTCCCGCTGGTCGACGTGCTGCGCGCCGCCGCGTCCGAGGTGGAGCAGTACGAGCGCATCGAGCTGGCCGCCGTGCCGACCACCGAAGTGGCCGGCCGCGTGGTCAACGACCTCGTGCACCTGCTCGCCGAGCTGCTGGAGAACGCGACCTCCTTCTCCTCGCCGCAGACCAAGGTCAAGGTCACCGGTCACGCGCTGCCCGACGGCCGGGTGCTGATCGAGATCCACGACACCGGCATCGGTCTCTCGCCCGAGGACCTCGCGGCGATCAACGAGCGGCTCGCCTCGCCGCCCACCGTGGACGTCTCCGTCTCCCGCCGCATGGGTCTGTTCGTGGTCGGCCGCCTCTCGCAGCGCCACGGCATCCGCATCCAGCTGCGCCCGTCCGACTCCGGTGGTACGACCGCGCTGGTCATGCTGCCCGTCGACGTCGCCCAGGGCGCCAAGAAGCCCGCTCCGGGCAAGCCCGGCCAGGGCGGTCCCGGTGCCTCCGGCGGCCCGGCCGCCGCGCAGGCCGCCGCCGGTGCGGCCGCGGCCCGCCGGCAGGCCGGCGCGGGCGCCCCGGGCGGTCCGGCTCTCGGCGCGGGCGCGCCGGGCGGTGCGCTCGGCTCCGGTGCCCCGTCGGGCGGCGGCGGTCGGCTCGGGGCCGGTCAGGGGCCGCGAGCCGCGCTGCCGGGCGCGGGCCAGAACGGCGGCCGTCCGGGTGCGCCGGGCGGTGCGCGCGGACCGCAGTCCCCGGCCGTTCCGCCGCAGGGCCGGCCGGCTCCCGCCGGTGCGGGCGCCGGGTTCGGCCAGGCGCCGGGTGCGCCGCAGGGCCTGCAGGCCGCGGGCACGGGTCAGGACGCCTTCGGCGGTCGCGGTCCGGTGCCGCCGCAGTCCGCTCCCGCGGGCTCCGGTGGCGGCGAGCAGGGCGGCCGGCGCGGGCTGCTCGGCCGTGGCGGCCCGCGGGCCGAGCTGCCGGGCGGCAACCAGCAGCCCCGCACGCCGAGTTGGAGCGACGAGAACGCGCAGCCGCCGGTGCCGCGCGCCTCGCTCGACACCCCGCGCGGCCACGACGAGACCTCCCCCATGCCGCGCGTCGACGACCGGCAGGGCCCCGGCTCCACCTCGGAGTTCCCCCGCCCGGACTTCGGCGCCCCGGCCCCGAACGGCCGCCAGGACACGGGCCGGTTCGGCCGCTCCGGCCAGGACACCGGCCAGTTCCCGCGCCCCGACCTCGGCCGGGCCGGCCAGGACCCCGCGCAGAGCACCGGCCAGTTCCCCCGTCCGGACTTCGGCACCCCCGCGCCCGCCCCGGCTGCGAACAGCGGTCAGAACACCGGCCAGAACACCGGCCAGTTCGTCCGCTCGGACGTCTTCGGTGCGCCCAGCGGCCAGAACAACAACCCGAACGACCCGGCCAACACGGGCCAGTTCGCCATCCCACAGGCCTACGACAGCGGCTCCACCGGCCAGTTCGCCACCGGCGGCTTCGACGGCTCCTCCACCGGGCAGCACAACCTGCCGGGCCGTCAGAACCCGTCCCAGACCGGCCAGTTCGAGCGGCCGCAGGTCAACGGCGACCGGGGTGCGGCGGACTTCGGCGTCCCGCGCCCGCCCGTCCCGCCGCGTCCGCAGCAGCGGCCCGCGCCGCGTCAGGAGCCCGAGGCCCTGCCGCCGGCGACCGGCCCCGGTGACGGCCGTACGCCGCTGTACGACACCCTTGAGACCAACTGGTTCCACGGCGGCCAGCAGGAGCGGCAGCAGCACAACGGCTCGGCTCCGGCCGCGCCGCAGCCGCAGGCTCCCGCGGCCCCCCAGCGTCCCGCCGCCCAGGCTTCCTGGCGCAGCTCGCCCAACGACGACCTCGTGCGGCAGGCGGAGCGCGTCCGGCAGCCGGCCGCGGGCGGCGTCACCACCTCCGGCCTGCCGCGCCGGGTGCCCCGGGCGAACCTCGTCCCGGGCACGGCTCAGCAGCAACAGCACCAAGCCGGTCCGCAGGTCTCGCGTGCGCCTGACGACGTACGCGGCCGGCTGACCAATCTCCGTCGGGGCATCGCGCAGGGTCGTCAGGCCGGCACCGGCCAGACGGGCACCTTCCCGAGCCCCACTCACCAGCAGGAGCGATAGTTGAGCCAGATGAGCCAGGCGGCACAGAACCTCAACTGGTTGATCACCAACTTCGTGGACAACACCCCCGGTGTGTCCCACACCGTCGTCGTGTCCGCCGACGGTCTCCTTCTGGCGATGTCGGAAGGCTTCCCGCGTGACCGCGCCGACCAGCTGGCGGCCGTCGCGTCCGGGCTCACCTCGCTGACCGCCGGGGCCTCCCGGATCTTCGAGGGCGGCAACGTGGCGCAGACGGTCGTCGAGATGGAACGCGGCTTCCTCTTCTTGATGTCCATCTCGGACGGCTCGTCCCTGGCCGTGCTCGCACACCCCGAGTGCGACATCGGCCTGGTCGGCTACGAGATGGCGCTCCTGGTCGACCGCGCGGGCGCGGTTCTCACGCCCGACCTGCGCGCCGAGCTCCAGGGCAGTCTGCTTCACTGACCGGCACCGACACCACCCGTCTCACCAAATCACCGTCCGGCCGCCACAATCCCCCCACCGGCCCCGTCAGACGGCTTGCCCGACCGACTTGCTGTCCCGCCCGGAGGATTCATGACCCCGCCCACCGCCTCTCATGATCCGTACGCGGAGCCGTACGAGGATGAGGGCGACCAGCCACTGGTACGTCCGTACGCGATGACCGGTGGCCGGACCCGGCCGCGTTACCAGCTCGCCATAGAGGCGCTGATCAGCACCACGGCCGACCCGGCAGCGCTCATGGGGCTGCTCCCGGAGCACCAGCGCATCTGCCACCTGTGCCGTGAGGTCAAGTCGGTCGCCGAGGTGTCGGCGCTGCTGGCCATGCCGCTGGGCGTGGCCCGGATCCTTGTCGCGGACCTGGCCGAGGCCGGGCTCGTCGCCATCCACCAGCCTGGTGGCGACGAGACGACCGGTGCGCCGGACGTGACCCTGCTCGAAAGGGTGCTCAGTGGACTTCGCAAGCTCTGAACCGAGCCGGGCCACCACCTCCGCGAAGATCGTGGTGGCGGGCGGCTTCGGCGTCGGCAAGACGACCTTCGTGGGTGCCGTCTCGGAGATCAACCCGCTGCGCACCGAGGCCGTCATGACGTCCGCGTCCGCGGGCATCGACGACCTCACCCACACCGGGGACAAGACCACCACCACGGTGGCCATGGACTTCGGCCGTATCACGCTCGACCAGGACCTGATCCTGTACCTGTTCGGCACCCCCGGCCAGGACCGCTTCTGGTTCATGTGGGACGACCTGGTGCGCGGTGCGATCGGCGCGGTGGTGCTCGTGGACACCCGGCGCCTGGCCGACTGCTTCCCGGCGGTGGACTACTTCGAGAACAGCGGGCTGCCGTTCGTCGTCGCCCTCAACGGCTTCGACGGGCACCAGCCCTACTCCCCGGAGGAGGTGCGCGAGGCGCTGCAGATCGGTCCGGACACCCCGATCATCACGACGGACGCCCGGCACCGGGCCGACGCCAAGAGTGCGCTGATCACCCTGGTCGAGCACGCACTCATGGCACGGCTGAGGTAGATCACCAATTCCGTGCCCGCGTACGGCAGTTGTCGTAGATATACCGGAGTCGACTGTGGCCTTTGACACGGTCGACCCCGGTGTTCATAACGTTTTGACAGAGGAATCGGGTGGTACGGCCACGCGTCGCGGTCAGCCGGTGTCGCTCCGTCCACATAGGCCCCGTCATTTGACGGGGCTCGCTCTTTATGACCGTTTTATCTGGTCCTTACATTGTGCCGAATCATCGCCTTCCACTGTTTGGAAGAGCACTGGTCGACATGCTGGAATGCCTGAACTGCCCAATAGTCAAAGACGTACTCATCAGTCGATGACGCACCGGGCTCTGAGAGACTGCGGCACGACGAAGGTGCCGACCGCCGAGAGGTTGTTGGTCGAGTGAGGCGAAGCAAGAACGGTCCCGAGCCGTCGGCACGGGGCAACTTCACCCCGCCGCCGCGCGGAGCGGCGCCCGCCCCTGTGCCCGGATCCGAGCCGACGGCCCCACCGGCACCCAGTGGCGGCCGTCTCTCGCCGCGCAACTGGCGGGTGCCGACCCGGCTGAACGCGATCCTGCTCATACCCGTGCTGGTCGGCCTGGTCATGGGCGGCTTCCAGGTGAAGAGCTCGATCGACACCTGGCAGGACGCCGAGGACGCCGAGAACACCGCACGCCTGGTGCGCGCCTCCCTCTCCTACGCCGACGCCCTCTACAACGAGCGCGACATCACGGCGGCACCCCTGCTCAAGGGCGCGGCGGCCGAGACCGCCGCCGACAAGAAGACCGTCACCGACGTCCGCGCCGCGACGGACAAGGCAGCCGACGCCTTCGACGAGGCGGCGCAGAACATGCCGCAGAAGGCCGGCCTGTTGCGCCGCCTCAAGCTGTTCCGGGCCGAGGAGCCCAAGCTCCAGACGCTGCGCGCCGCCGCCTACACCTCCAAGCTGCCGGCCGTGCAGACCGAGGAGGGCTACGTCAAGGTCGCCCACCCGCTGATGGAGTTCGCCAACGAGCTCGGTCTGGGCACCGGCAACATCACCTCCTACGGCCGTACCGTCTACGCCATCTCGCTCACCAAGGCGGCCCTGTCGCTGGAGCGGTCGATCGGCATGCACCTGCTGGTCAACCCCGGCCCCAAGGCCTCGGACCTGGCCAAGCAGCGCGTCGCGCTGTCCTCGTACGCCTACCTCGAGGGCATCGCCGTCGAGGAGTACGTCGGCGGTGGCACCGAGCAGGACGCGCAGAACCTCACCAACGCCGAGGCGAAGATCAAGACGGACGGCGCGGCGCTGGCCAAGCAGGCCGCCGCGAAGGCCGCCGCGCAGGGCAAGACCTATGTGCCGCCGCCGTCGAACCCGACCGACATGGTCACCGCCCTGGCGACACTCCAGTCCACCGACACCAGTGAGCGCGCCGCCCTCGCCCAGCAGGGCATCACGGCGGAGAACTGGTGGGCGGTCAACACCCTGAAGTACAACGCGTACCGCGAGATCGAGGCGAACATGGCCGACAAGGCCGTGAACGAGGCCTCGGACATCGCCGCCGGCGCCAAGCGGGACGCCCTGATCACCGGTGCCGCCGTCGTGGTCGCGCTGCTGCTGGCGTTCATCCTGGCCGGCGCCGTCGCCCGCCAGATGTCCCGCTCGATGCGCCAGCTGCGCAACGCCGCCTTCGGCATCGCCGAGCAGCGCCTGCCGATGCTGGTCGACCAGCTCTCGCGCACCGACCCGGGCCGCGTGGACACCCGCGTCCAGCCCATCCCGATCAACACCCGCGACGAGATCGGCGAGGTCGCCCGGGCCTTCGACCAGGTCCACCGCGAGGCCGTCCGGCTCGCCGCCGAGCAGGCTCTGCTGCGGGGCAACATCAACGCGATCTTCACCAACCTCTCGCGCCGCAACCAGTCGCTCATCGAGGGCCAGCTGACCCTGATCACCGACCTGGAGAACAACGAGGCCGACCCGGACCAGCTGGAGAACCTCTTCAAGCTGGACCACCTCGCCACCCGTATGCGCCGCAACGGCGAGAACCTCCTGGTCCTCGCCGGCGAGGAGCCCGGCCGCCGCTGGGACCAGCCGGTCCCGCTGGTCGACGTGCTGCGCGCCGCCTCCTCCGAGGTGGAGCAGTACGAGCGCATCGAGCTCCAGGGCGTCCCCGAGGCCGAGATCCACGGCCGCGCGGTCACCGACCTCGTGCACCTGCTCGCCGAGCTGCTGGAGAACGCCACCACGTTCTCCTCCCCGCAGACCAAGGTCCGGGTCACCGCGACCCGGCTGCCCGACGGCCGGATCATGATCGAGATCCACGACAAGGGCATCGGCCTGACCGCCGAGGACTTCGCGGACATCAACCACAAGCTGGCCAACCCGCCCACCGTGGACGCCGCGATCTCGCAGCGCATGGGCCTGTTCGTGGTCGGCCGGCTGTCCGACCGGCACGGCATCCGCGTCCAGCTGCGTCCCTCGGGCGAGCAGGCCGGCACCACCTCGCTGGTGATGCTGCCGGACGCGATCACGCACGGCGGTGGCGGCGGCGAACAGCAGCCGCTGCACGACGAGTTCACCGTCTCGCAGATCATCCCGGAGCAGAACTTCCGCGGCGAGGACTTCAGCCAGCAGCAGCCGCTGCGCACCGCCGCCGAGCTCGGCTTCGACGACAGCCGCTACGCCGACGTACCGGACGACATCCGGGAACTGGACCCCGTCGGCCGCTCCCTGATGCGCGAGGAGCGCCGGGCGGCCCTGGAGGCCCAGCAGCACGGCCAGCAGCCCGTCCAGGAGGCCCAGGACGGCCCGGAGGCGTACACCGACGCGTTCGACGGCCGGCAGCCGTACGACAACGGCCAGGGCGGCTACCCGGAGCAGACCGGGGCGTACGAGATCCCGCAGGCGTACGAGGAGCCGCGGCAGGCGCCGTACGAAGAACCGCAGCAGGCACCGTACGAGGAGCCGCAGCGGGCTGCGTACGACGAGCAGTACTTCGCGCCGAACGGCGGCCTGCCGCAGAACGACACGTTCTCGTCGAACGGCGGCTACCCCGAGCCCTCCTATGCGGAGCCGGTCCAGGAGGAGCCCGCGGCCGTGCACTCGGCGGCCCCGGACGGCTTCCCGGCGTTCGAGCAGCGGCGCTACCAGGACGACTGGCCGCAGCAGGACGGCTACCAGAACGGCTACCCGGACCAGTACGCTCCGCAAGCGGAATCCACGCAGGCCGCTGACGCGGATGAGCAGGACCGCGTAGGCTTCGACCGTCCGGGACCGGCCCCCTCCGCCGTCCACGAGCTGACCGACGCCGGGCTTCCCCGCCGCGGATCCACCGCGAGCGGTTCGAACGGCGCGCGGCCCGTGAACCAGGAAGCGCCGGCTCCCTCCGCGGCTTCCGAGAGCAACGGCGACGGCGGTTTCTGGCGCTCGGCGAACGACGAGCGCTGGCAGCAGGCGGCGCAGCTCCGTAAGCCCAAGGCAGGCGGGGTCACCTCCTCCGGCCTGCCGCGCCGGGTGCCCAAGGCCAACCTGATCGAGGGAGCCGCCGAGAGCACCCCCCAGGGAGGCCCACAGGTCTCCCGTGCCCCGGAGGACGTCCGGGGCAGGCTGAGCAACCTGCGTCGGGGCGTCCAGCGCGGACGCAACGCCGGGGCAGGCAGTGAAACGAACGGCCAGGGCTTCGGTCCTGACAGCACCTACAACCAGGAGCGTTAGTGTGAGCCCGATGAGCCAGGCGGCACAGAACCTGAACTGGTTGATCACCAACTTCGTGGACAACACCCCGGGGGTGTCCCACACGGTGGTGGTCTCCGCCGACGGACTCCTTCTGGCGATGTCCGAAGGCTTCCCCCGCGACCGAGCCGACCAGCTCGCGGCCGTCGCCTCCGGTCTGACGTCTCTGACGGCAGGCGCCTCCCGGATCTTCGAGGGCGGCAGCGTGAACCAGACGGTTGTGGAGATGGAGCGAGGGTTCCTCTTCATCATGTCCATCTCCGACGGTTCCTCGCTCGCGGTCCTCGCCCACCCGGAGGCGGACATCGGCCTCATCGGGTACGAGATGGCCCTTTTGGTCGACCGTGCCGGTACGGTCCTGACGCCGGATCTGCGCGCGGAGCTCCAAGGGAGCCTTCTCAACTAACAGACGGACGGTGCGTTTTGGCGTCCCGTGGCCGTAAGGTTTCGGGACGCGGCTCCACAGGGATGGGTGCCCGGCACAGTCGGAGGAGGAGAAAGTGGCAACACCCCCAGGCGGTTCGAATTCGGGCAACTGGTCGTACGGCCCTGCCCAGGGCCAGGGCGACGGTGCTCAGAACCCGAACCGTTACAACTTCCCCTCCGCCCCGAACCACCGGCGTCAGCAGCCGTACGCGCCCCAGGGTCCCGGGCCGTCGCCGTACGATCAGCCGCCGGCGCCGCGCATCCAGCCCGTGCAGCCGCAGCGACGCGCCCCCGAGCCGGCGCCCGCGGGGGCGTCGAACAACCCGCTGGTGCGTCCGTACGCCATGACCGGCGGCCGGACCCGCCCGCGCTACCAGCTCGCCATCGAGGCGCTGGTGCACACCACCGCGCAGCCGCACCAGATGCAGGGCCAGTTGCCCGAGCATCAGCGGATCTGCAACCTCTGCCGAGAGATCAAGTCAGTGGCCGAGATCTCGGCCCTCCTGACCATCCCCCTCGGCGTGGCCAGGATCCTCGTCGCCGACTTGGCGGAGGCAGGCCTGGTCGCGATCCATCAGCCCGGCGGCGACGAGAACGCCGGCGGCCAGCCAGACGTGACACTGCTCGAAAGGGTGCTCAGTGGACTTCGCAAGCTCTAGCGGCGGTCCTTCCCGCTCCACCACCTCCGCGAAGATCGTGGTGGCGGGCGGCTTCGGCGTGGGCAAGACCACGTTCGTCGGCGCCGTCTCGGAGATCAACCCGCTGCGCACAGAGGCCGTGATGACATCCGCGTCGGCGGGCATCGACGACCTCACCCACACCGGAGACAAGACCACGACGACCGTGGCCATGGACTTCGGCCGTATCACCCTCGACCAGGACCTGATCCTGTACCTGTTCGGCACCCCCGGCCAGGACCGCTTCTGGTTCATGTGGGACGACCTGGTCCGCGGCGCCATCGGCGCGGTCGTCCTGGTCGACACCCGGCGTCTGGCCGACTGCTTCCCGGCGGTCGACTACTTCGAGAACTCCGGCCTGCCCTTCGTCATCGCGCTGAACGGCTTCGACGGCAACCAGCCGTACTCCCCCGACGAGGTCCGCGAGGCCCTCCAGATCGGTCCCGACACCCCGATCATCACGACGGACGCCCGCCACCGCGCGGACGCGAAGTCGACGCTGATCACCCTCGTCGAACACGCCCTGATGGCCCGCCTGCGCTAGCCGCCGACCCCCCGAAGGGGCCGCCTCCACCCGGAGCCGGCCCCTTTGTCGTACCCCGCTGCCACACTGGACGCCGACCGGCGTTGGGGGGCGTGGGAATGAGCATGGAAGTGGCCGCGGTGCGGCTCGGCCAGACGGTCGCGACGAGTGCGGTACGGCTGTGGCTGGGCGGCCGGCGGGGTGAGCAGGAGCGCCGTGCGCAGATGTCGGAGCTGATCCGGCTGCGGGTCACGGGCCTGCGCTCGCAGCGGAGCGTGGAGCCGCTGCCGGCCCACGAGTTCGCGGGGCTTGCGGAGAACGAGCGGCCGACCGCGCTCCAGGCCGTCACGGACACCTTGGACGAGGTGGAGCTTTCGGCCGGCCTCGGAGCGGGTGACGCTGGCGAAGCCGTCGGTGGCCTGTGTCGGCGTGCGTACGGCCGGCGAGACGGCGCGCGGTCGGTTCAGGGTCCCGGACCTCAAAGCTTCCGTCTCCGGCGTCCGTGTCCCCCGCCGCTGAACGGCGAAAGCCCCGCGCTGAACGGCAAAGCCCCGTCCTCCCCTGGGGAGGACGGGGCCGTGAGCGGGTCCGTGGGGTCAGCGCCAGCTGTGCGGGGCCCGGAAGCCGCCCTCGCGTTCCAGGCGGCGCCAGCCGGCCTTCTGGCGGCCTCGGTGGACGGGCTCGGTGGCGGGCTGGGCGGCGGCGCGGGCCAGGAGGACGGCCGTGATGGCGGCGACTTCCTCGGGGTCGGCGTGGCCCTTCTCGACGCGGATGTCAGGGGTGTTCATAGGTCGAAGTCTCCGTGAGAGAGGTTTCCGCGAGGGTGGCGCGGAGGGTCCGCTGGGTTACTGCGGGGGGTTGCCGTGCTTGCGGGAGGGCAGGTCGGCGTACTTGGTCTGGAGCATCGCGAGGGAGCGGATCAGCACTTCGCGGGTCTCGGTCGGGTCGATGACGTCGTCGACCAGACCGCGCTCGGCCGCGTAGTACGGGTGCATCAGCTCGGACTTGTACTCCTTGACCATGCGGGCCCGCATGGCCTCGGGGTCCTCGGCCTCGGCGATCTGCCGGCGGAAGATGACGTTGGCGGCACCCTCCGCGCCCATCACGGCGATCTCGTTCGTCGGCCAGGCGTACGTGAGGTCGGCGCCGATGGACTGGCTGTCCATGACGATGTACGCACCTCCGTAGGCCTTGCGCAGGATCAGGGAGATCCGGGGCACGGTCGCGTTGCAGTAGGCGTACAGGAGCTTCGCGCCGTGGCGGATGATTCCGCCGTGCTCCTGGTCGACGCCCGGAAGGAACCCGGGGACGTCCAGGAAAGTGACGATCGGGATGTTAAAAGCGTCACACATCTGGACAAAGCGCGCAGCTTTTTCCGAAGCCTCGATGTCCAGGACGCCCGCGAGGGTCTGCGGCTGGTTGGCCACGATGCCCACCACCTGGCCGTCCAGCCGGGCCAGGGCGCAGATGATGTTGCGCGCCCAGCGCTCGTGGACCTCCAGGTACTCGCCGTCGTCGACGATCTCCTCGATGACCTTCGCCATGTCGTACGGGCGGTTGCCGTCGGCCGGGACCAGGTCGAGCAGGACGTCGGAGCGGCGGTCGGCCGGGTCCGAGCACTCCACCCGCGGGGGGTTCTCGCGGTTGTTCTGCGGGAGGAGGGAGAGCAGGTAGCGCACCTCCGCGATGCAGGTCTCCTCGTCGTCGTACGCGAAGTGGCAGACCCCGCTGGTCTCCGCGTGGACGTCCGCGCCGCCCAGGCCGTTCTGGCTGATCTCCTCGCCGGTGACCGCCTTCACGACGTCCGGGCCGGTGATGAACATCTGGGAGGTGTCGCGGACCATGAAGACGAAGTCGGTGAGGGCCGGCGAGTACGCCGCGCCGCCCGCGCACGGGCCGAGCATCACGCTGATCTGCGGGATGACTCCGGAGGCCTTGGTGTTGCGCTGGAAGATGCCGCCGTAGCCGGCGAGGGCCGAGACGCCCTCCTGGATGCGGGCGCCCGCGCCGTCGTTCAGCGAGACCAGCGGGGCCCCGGCCGCGATGGCCATGTCCATGATCTTGTGGATCTTGGTGGCGTGGGCCTCGCCCAGCGCGCCGCCGAAGATCCGGAAGTCGTGGGCGTAGACGAAGACCGTGCGGCCCTCGACCGTGCCCCAGCCGGTGATGACACCGTCGGTGTACGGCTTCTTCGCCTCCAGGCCGAAGCCGGTCGCCCGGTGCCGGCGCAGCTGCTCGACCTCCTGGAACGTGCCCGGGTCCAGGAGCAGCTCGATGCGCTCCCGCGCGGTCAGCTTGCCCTTGGCGTGCTGCGCCTGGGTCGCCTTCTCGCTCGGTCCGGCCAGTGCCTGTGCACGGATCTCGTGCAGCTCGGCCACTCGTCCGCGTGCGTCCGTCGGCTCGCCCGGTGCCTCATCCAAAACGGTCATGTAGTGACCTTACGAAGGACACCGGGGAAAGCGAGCCGTCGACTCCGTACAGTCTCCGGCCCGTTTTCCTGGCACCCCTGAACAGAACCTCGACCGGATGCAGGCTTTCCGACTGCTCAGAGGGCTTCGCGCTTGTGGGGGTCATACAAAGTCGTCAGGTGAGAGCCAGCTCACATCGGTGGCTCGCACATGCCCTGCCCGGAGTAATCCGCAGGGTCAGACGGCGGCCCACGGCGATCGTTTCGACCGTGTCGTCGGCGCGGACGACTCCGCGCACCGGGTGGTCCCAGGTCAGCTCCAGCGGCGTGCCGGTGCGGGGCGGCTCGCTGACGGTGAGGGTAGCGGTACGGCCGTGGCGGCGGAGCAGCACGCTCGCGCCGGCGGACACGGTCAGCCGCCCCGCCGTGCCCGCGGCCCAGAAGGTGGCGGCGGTGAGGCCGAGGGAGGGGAGGTGGACGGCCTGGCGGCCGGCGTCGTTGGCGAGCACCGACAGCCAGCCGGGGTCGGCGGCGCGGGCCGCGACGGTCCGGCGCGTGGCTCCGGGCAGGACGACGTACAGGTAGCCGGCGTCCACCGGGTCGGTGCCGTGGTCGAGCCAGAGGGTCTGCCAGCGGCGGGTGCGGCGCTCCGTCGTGCTGGTGGTGTTGATGTCGGACCAGGCGCCGCTGCGGTCCTCGCGCAGGGTGCGCAGGTCGCCGTGGGGGACCAGCCAGCCGCCGTGCCCCTCCAGGTGGGCCCAGCCCCGGCCGCGTACGAAGGTCTGGGTGCCGTCCTCCCCCAGGTTGCGGTTGTCGACGACCGTCTCGACCGGCACGCCGTCCGCGCAGGTGATCCCGGCCCCCAGACAGATCACCGCGTCGGCCGCGCAGAACCAGGACTTGCGTGCCTGGAGGGTCGAGTCGAGGCCCTTGAGGTGCTGGCCGATCGCCGCGTACTCGCCGTCGGTGGTGCCGCCGACCCAGCGCACGTCGGGCTTGGGGGCGCCCCACTCGCCGCCCGCGCGGTCGGCCAGGCGCTTGGTGGAGACGGTGGTGCCGGGCAGCCGGTACCAGTCCACCGTCGGCCAGAACCAGTCCGTGTACTGGTCGGCGGGCCGTCCGGCGGGCCACCAGTACAGCATTCCGGCGCCGGTGTGCCAGCCGCGCGGGTTCTCGCCGTTGCCGCATTCGTAGTACGTGATGCGGTCGCTGCACAGGGAGAGCGCGGCGGTGAAGCCGGGGCGGCGGTGCACGGCCCGGTCCATGGCCGGGAAGAGGCGGTGGCCGACCGGTTCGCCGGCGGCCTCGACGGGCGCGTCGGCGACCGCGTGCAGGCGGGCCAGGTCGGCGACACCGAACTGAGGGGCCGTCAGGATCGGGGTGACCGTGTCGCGTTGGATCCACCCCTTGATGCACGACTGCCAGCGCGCGCGTTCCGCCGCGCTCGCGCCGCCGGCCAGCAGGGCGATCGCGGCGATGAGCTGCGAGCCGTGGAAGTGGTCGCCGCGCAGGACGTGCTGGTCGTCGCTCTTGAGGTAACCCCGGCTGATCGCGCGGCCGTTGACGCCGTCCATCACCAACCCGTCGTGGATCAGGGGCGCGTAGGCGCGCTCGACGCTGTCGAGGACGATCTGCCGGTTCGGGTCGGTCACCTCCCAGTCGGATCCGGCCAGGAGCGTGAAGAGGCGGCCGAGCCCGTCGAGCATGACCTGGCCGTAGGTGCCCGAGTAGGCGACCCAGGTGTGCTGGACGAAGGAGCCGTCGGCGTAGAGCCCGTCGCCCGTCGTGACGTACGGGAAGACCGGCGACAGGGCGTCCCGGGCGAGGGCGATCCGCTCACCCGCCCGGCCCACGATCCCGCGCAGGGCGACCGAGCGGCACAGGTCGACGCGGTTGGCGCCGGTGGAGGTGCCGGAGTAGTCGGTGAGCATGCTGTCGGGGACGAAGTGGTCGACGGCCGCGCAGGCGGCGCCGATCTGCGCGTCGGTGAGGTGGTCGTGGAGAGCGGCCACGAGGTCCATGAGCAGGCGGGGGCTGCCGATCTGCCATTCCCACCAGTTGCCGTAGCGGGTGGTGGCGGGGTTGTAGACCGTCGCGGAGAGGTGGTCGAGGCCGCGCAGGACGTCCGCGAGGAGGGCCGGGTCGCCGGTGGAGCCGGTGCCCTGCTGGAGGTGGGCCTGCGCCATGGTCCACAGGCGGCTGTAGCTCTGGGTGATGCCGGAGGGCGGGTCGAAGGGGTGGTCCGGCCACAGGGAGGTGGCCGTCGGGGCCATGGCGGCCTGGGCCGCGCGGGCCAGGACGCCGGTCTGGGCGAGGCGGGAGGCGTACGGCTCGGCGGTGGGGTCGTAGCCGGTGCCGAGGGCGATGTCGAGCCAGCGGCGGCGCAGGGCGTCGTAGGGGTCGGCGGCGGCGGCGCGGGCGGCGGGCGCGAGGGTGGCGAGGAGGGCCGCGGTGAGCAAGACGGCTCGGCGGGTGGGTCTCGTGGAACGCCCGGGGTGTGGGTTCATGCCCTGGGCGTCTACCACCTCGGTGTCACCGCGCCAACACTTCGCGGATGACGTTGAAACCGCAATGGAATAGGTCTACGGTCGTTCTCGTTGAGTAGTTCAACATTCAACATCAGTTTCGACTCCCAGGGAGCACGTCATGGCGAACCCCGACCTGACCGCACTGACCGGCGACTACACGATCGACGCGGCCCACTCCACCATCGGCTTCACCGTCCGGCACGCCATGGTCACCAACGTCAAGGGCAAGTTCCTCGACTTCAGCGGGACGCTGCACCTGGACGGCGCCGACCCGTCCGCCTCGACGGCCTCCATCGACGTGAAGATGGACAGCATCGACACCGGGTCCGCCGACCGCGACGGCCACCTCAAGAGCGCGGACTTCTTCAAGACCGACGAGTTCCCGACCATGACGTTCCGCTCCACCAAGGCGGAGTCCCTCGGCGGGGACGACTACCGGATCACGGGTGACCTGGAGATCCTCGGCACCACCAAGCCGGTCACCATCGACCTGGAGTTCAACGGCGCCGCGAAGGACCCGTTCGGCAACGAGCGCGTCGGCTTCGAGGGCAAGGCGGAGATCCTGCGCTCGGAGTGGGGTCTGACCTGGAACGCGGCCCTGGAGACGGGCGGTGTCCTGGTCTCCGACAAGATCAAGCTGAACTTCGACATCTCGGCGATCCGCACCGCCTGAGCCACCCGTCCGCGCCCGTCCCCCTGTATCAGGAGGGCGGGCGCGCGGTCGTGTCCGTGAGGGCTTGAGACCCAGGGGGACACATGACCGTACGATCAGGACCGCAGCACTTCCCGGGTGCCGACCGCACCCACTGGTTCCAGGAGCGCTTCCCCGGCGACGCGATGGAGGTCAACGTCGTCGTCCTGCACACCACGGAGGGGCGTACGCTCCCCGACTACCAGGGCGGTGCCATCGCACCGAACCTGACGGCGGTGCCGGACCTCGCCGCGAAGAAGCTGCGCTGGTTCCAGCACTTCGACATCGACGTCTCCTCGCGCGCCCTGCGCAACGGCCCGGGCGGTGTCGAGACGAACACGCTCAACGTCTGCCAGGCCGAACTGGTCGGCACCTGCGACCCCGCCACCCACGAGAAGTGGGCCAAGGCCGGCAAGGCGCACGTCTTCTGGCCGCAGGCCCCGGACTGGGCGCTGCTCGGGCTCGCCCGGTTCCTGGCGTGGATGCACGAGGAGCACGACGTGCCGCTGCGCGGACCGGCGCTGTGGCCGCCGTATCCCGCGTCGTTCGGGAGCAAGGGCGGCCAGCGGATGAGCGGGCGTCAGTGGAACGCGTTCAAGGGCGTGTGCGGGCACAGCCACGTGCCCGAGAACGATCACGGTGACCCCGGGGCCCTGGACTTCGAGGGGCTGGTCAAGCTGGTGCGGTCGGTGCTGGACGACTGACGCGGGGCGGGCCGCGGCGGGCCCGTGATCCTCACGCGTCCCGCAGCCGGAACAGCACTCCCCCGGCCAGCAGCAGGCCCGCCGCGTACGCCGCCAGTACTCCGAGGCCCGGCCAGGGGCCAATCGGCAGGCGGTCGAAGTTCTTGGTCGCCTGGATGGACAGGGCGGCCGGCATGGGCGTCCAGCGTTGCAGACGGCGTTGCCAGGCCGGGGAGTTGAGGAGGTCGGCCACCAACGGGACGACGTAGAGCAGGCCGAGGCCCAGGGTGATGCCGCCGGCCGTGTCCCTGAGCAGGGTGGCCAGGGCGAGGCCCAGCAGCGCCACCAGGGTGAGGACGAGGACCGAGCCGCCGACCGCGCGCAGGGTGGGCCCCTCGACCGGGATGATCAGGCTCGCCGTCCACAGCGCGGCCGGGATCGCGACCGCCGCGGCGCCCGCCGTCAGCAGGGACAGCGCGGTCGCCTTCGCCGCCAGCGCCCGCCAGCGCACCGGCATCGCGGTGAGCGTCGTGCGGATCGTGCCCGTACCGTACTCCGCGCCCATCGACAGGACGCCCAGGACCAGGCAGGCGGCCTGGCCGAGCCAGACGCCCGTCAGGCTCAGTTTCACCGTGTCCTCGTGGCAGGCGCGCGGGCTCGGGCAGACCTCGGTGGTCAGCGAGGAGGCCGCCGCCGCGCCCACGGCCACCGTGAGGGCGACCGTGGCCGCCAGCAGCCACCACGTGCTGGGCAGGGTACGGAGTTTCGTCCACTCGGCGTGCAGCGCCCTCATGCGTCCCTCCGGCGCAGGCTCCAGGCGGCCAGCAGCAGGGCGGCGACCGCGTAGGCCGCGAGGACGGCGAGGCCGGGCCACGGCGAGAGCGGGTAACAGCCGCTTTCCGGGAGGCAGTTGTGCTGCACCTGGGGGTAGTGGGTCAGCCCCTGCTGGATCGCGAACCCGGCCGCCGGGGTGACCCGCAGCAGCCACTGCGCGGCGGGCAGCGGGAAGGCGAACGACAGGATCTGCGGGAGGATGACGAGGACGACGACGGTCGCGATCGCGCCGGCGGTGCTCCTGAGCGCCACTCCCACGCCCAGGGCCAGGACCGCCACCAGCGCCAGCAGGACCGCGCTGCCCGCCACCGCCCGCAGCGCGGGGTCGTCGAGGACGGAGAGGTCCGGGAAGATCGGGGGCTTGAAGCCGTTAGCGCGCAGCTGCCGCTGGGCCAGGGTGAAGCCGACGGCGGTGGCCAGGAGGCCGGTGACGAAGGTGACGGCGGCGATCACCGTGGTCTTCGCGGCCAGCACCTTCAGACGGGACGGGACCGCCGTGAACGTGGTGCGGATCAGGCCGCGTTTGTACTCGGTGGTCACGAAGAGCGCGCCCAGGGCGACCATGAACAGCACGCCCACGAAGACGCCCTGGAAGCTCATCTGGACGGTGTCGGGGCGGTTCTCGTCGGGGGCGATGTCGCCGTGCCCGACGAGGGTGTAGGTGCCGGCCCTGGCGGTGGTGCTGCCCGGCCGGACGTTGCCCGGCGGCGGGCCGTCGGGGGTCGGGCGGGGCGGACCGCCGACGTCGGCGCTCGTCCAGCGGGCGGCGGCCGAGGTCCCGTCGAGGGTGAGGTGGTCGTAGGTCGCGGTGACCTCGCCGCCACCGGACGTCTCGCTCGTGCCGCCGAAGGAGCGGTGGACGACCTGGTGGGCGGGGGTGGCCGCGAACAGGCCCGCCTGGACGGTGCGGGGCAGGCCCGGCAGCCGTACGTCGGCGATCTTCGACCAGGTGCGGCCGTTTGCCGAGGAGTAGCCGGTGAGGTGGTCGCCCTTCCTCGTCAGCCGCAGCCAGCGGGCGGCGCCGTCACTCGGACCCGCCTTGTCCTCCGTGAAGTTCCACTGCATGCGCACACCGTGTGCGGGGGTGGTCAGCACCGCCGCGTACGGCGAACCGGGGGTGAGGCTCGACTTGACGAGGACGCCGGCCTTGGCCCACGGCTCGATGGTCCGGCCGTCGGAGCTCCTGAGCCCCGTCACACGGGCCGTGATGCTGCCGTCGCCGGTCAGCGGGCGGTGGGTGAAGCGGAAGGAGTCGTCGACGACCGAGCCGCCGGGGCCGAGGACGGCGGGGCCCGAGCCGTTGGTGCTGGAGCCGCTCGCGGAGAGCTGGCAGACGACGACGATGACGACGGCGGCCACCGCGAGGACGACGGACCAGGCGCGCACGGTACGGAACTTGGTCCACTCCGCGTGCAGGAGGTGGCCGAAGTGGGCCCGCGCGGGGTGGAGTTGCGAGCGGTACGGCGTGAGGGTCGCGGTCACGGGGTCACCTCGCCGGTGTCGCCGGCCGCCGTGAACTCGGCGGCGTCCCGGGTGAGTTCCATGTACGCCTCTTCCAGCGTGGCGCGGTGGGCTCCGACCTCGGCGAAGGGGATCGCGGCGGTGGTGAGGAGTTCGACGACCCGGCGGGCGGGCAGGCCGGCGATGGTGAGGGTGTCGCGGTCGGTGACGGCGACGGTGGCGCCCTCGCGGGCGAGCAGTTCCATCGCCTGCGTACGGGCGTCGGTGCGCAGGCGTACGCGGTCGCCGGAGGCGGCGGCGAGGAGGTCGGCGACGGCCGTGTCGGCGATCAGGCGGCCCCGGCCGATGACCACCAGGTGGTCGGCGGTGTCTTCCAGTTCGCTCATGAGGTGGCTGGAGACGAGGATGGCGCGGCCCTCGGCGGCGAGGTGGCGCAGCAGTCCGCGGATCCACTGGATGCCTTCCGGATCGAGGCCGTTGACGGGCTCGTCGAGGAGGAGCACCGGTGGGTCGCCGAGCAACGCGGCGGCTATGCCGAGGCGTTGGCGCATGCCGAGGGAGTAGCCGCCGGCCCGGCGCCTGGCCGCCGTCTCCATGCCGACCTGTTCGAGGACCTCGTCCACGCGGCGGTTGGGCAGGCCGTGGGAGTGCGCCAGCCAGCGCAGGTGGTCGCGGCCGCGGCGGGCGGGGTGCAGGGCGGCGGCGTCGAGCAGGGCGCCGACCTCCAGCAGCGGGGTGCGCAGGGCGTGGTAGGGGCGGCCGCCGATGAGCGCCTCGCCCTCGTCGGGGGCGTCGAGGCCGAGGAGGGCGCGCAGGGTGGTGGACTTGCCGGCGCCGTTGGGTCCGACGAAGCCGGTGACCGTGCCGGGCTCGACCGTGAAGGACAGCCCGTCGACCGCGAGGGTCCGGCCGAACCGCTTGCGCAGCTCGCGGACTTCGATGGTTGCATCGCTCATGGGCAGCAAAGCTAGGACGACCGCCAGGGCCTGTCGTCACGCCACCGGGGTCCCTCGCAGGAGGGACGCCGGGTGGCTGAGGGGTGAGGACAATGACCGGGTGGACGAGGACACGGGACGAACCGGGGCCTCGGCACGGCGACGGGGGACGATACTGCCGGGGGCGGGGACGTGGACGAACGGGTGCGGGTCGGGGGCTCGGTGTGGCGGGCGGGGGCGGTGTTGCGGGTCGCGGGGGCGTGGTGCGGGGGTGTGGACGAACGGGTGCGGGTCGGGGGGGTCGGCTGTGCGCTGGCCGTGCTCGGGGTGGGCGAGGTGCTGGTACGTGGCTCGTTCCCCCAGTCCGGCCTCGCCGCCGCGCTGCTGCTGGCCCTCGCCACGACCCTCCCCCTCGCGTTCGTGCTGCGAGAGGGGGCGGTGCGCCTGGGAAGCGCTGCCGACCGACGCACGGCACGACCGGCAGCCGCCCGTCCCCTCCCCGTCCTCCTCCGTCCCCACGTCACCGCCGTCCTCCCCGCCCTCGCCCTGAGCGCCTGCTGCGTGCTCGCGCTCGTTCCGCTGCGGGCGCTCACCGGGGCCGGGATCATGGCGCAGTTGGGGTGTGTGTACGTGCTCGCGCGGGCGGGGCGGGCCCGGGTCGGCGGGGTGCTGGTCGTGCCGTACGCCGTCATCGCACTCGTCGGCCGGCACCAGGACACCCGCGTCGCCGCGGTCCTGGTGGCCACCCTCGCCTCGGCCGCCGCGGCGACCGGCGTCGCACGCCATGTGCGCAGCACCGCGCTGGCGCACAGCGCGACGGAGCGGGCGTTCGCGGACACGCTGCTGGAGCACGCGGCCCGGGGTGAACGGGCCAGGATCGCGCGGGAGTTGCACGACGTCGTCGCCCACCACATCTCGATGATCGCCGTCCAGGCGGAGAACGCCCGGCTGACCACCGCCGGCCTGCCGCCCGAGGGCGCCGCCCGCTTCCTGGCCATCGGCGACACCGCCCGCACCGCCCTGACGGAGATGCGCCGGCTGCTGGGCGTCCTACGCGAGGACGCGCGCGGCCCGGAGGCCGAAGTGCAGCGCAGACCGCAGCCGGGGCTCGGCCAGCTGCTGGAGCTGCTCGACGAGTCGCGGGACGCGGCCGGGTCCAGGACCCGCCTCATCGTCAGCGGACCGGTCGCCGCCCTCGACCCGGGCATCGAGGTCACCGCCTACCGGATCGTCCAGGAGGCCCTCACCAACGCCCGCCGGCACGCGCCCGGCGCCGCCGTGGACGTCGAACTCCGTTACACCGAAGAGGAGTTGGCTGTACGAGTACGGGACAACGGGCCCGGCCCGCAACGGCCCGGCTCCGCCGGACACGGCCTGCTCGGCATGCGCGAGCGCGTCGCCACCGTCGGCGGCACCCTGCGCACCGGCGCCGCCCCCGGTGGCGGCTTCCTGGTCGAGGCCCGCCTCCCCGTGCACGCGGCGGCCCTGGCATGAGCGTCCGGATCGTCGTCGCCGACGACCACGAGGTGGTCCGCGCCGGTTACGCCGGACTCCTCGCCACCCAGGCCGACTTCACCGTCGTCGGCACCGCCCGCGACGGCGCGGAGGCGGTGCGGGTGTGCCGGGAGCAGGTGCCCGACGTGGTCCTCATGGACGTACGCATGCCGGTCATGGACGGCATCCAGGCGACCGCGCGGCTCCAGGGTCCCCACGCGCCCCGGGTCCTCGTGCTCACCACCTTCGACCTGGACGAGCACGTGTACGACGCGCTGGCGGCCGGGGCGAGCGGATTCCTGCTCAAGGACGTGACGGCGGAGCGGCTGTTCGAGGCGGTACGGGTGGTCGCCGCGGGCGAGGCGCTGCTGGCGCCCGCGATCACGCGCCGCCTGATCGCCGAGTTCGCCCGGCTGCGCCCCAGGGCCCCCGCCCAGGGCACCCTCGCCGCCCTCACCCCACGCGAGACGGACGTGCTGCGCCTGCTCGCGGAGGGTCTGTCCAACCCCGAGCTCGCCGAACGGCTGCACGTGGGCGAGGAGACGGTGAAGACCCACGTCAGCCGCATCCTGTCCAAGCTGGGGCTGCGGGACCGCACGCAGGCGGTGGTGATGGCGTACGAGACGGGGCTGGTCGTGCCGCGGACGGGATGAGCGGGCTCATCCCCCGCAGGACCGGCGGATGACGCGGTCGAGGCGGGCGAACCGGGCGCGGGTGGGCACGACGGCGACGTACCGTTCGCCGCGCGGAGAGCGCAGGGCGAGGTACAGCAGGGGCGTGCCGAGGGGCGGGCGGGGCAGCCAGCAGTCGCAGACGGCGGCCCGGACGGACAGCGTGCGCACCCGGCCCGGCGCGAGGGGTCTGCCGGGCGAGGGGATGCGCAGGATGAGGTCCGGGTACCCCTCGCGGATGCCGGCGACGGCGACGAGCGAGGTGGCGGCGGCCCGCAGCGTGATGCCGAAGTACGGGTTGCCGCGGGCCGGCACGCCGACCTGCCTGATCCGCACGCCGGTGCCGGCGACCGGGGCGGGCGCCGGGGCGGACGGCCGGGGCGCGAGGAGGTAGCCGGCCGACACGGCGAGGACGACCGCGCAGGCCGAGGCGGCGACCGTCAGCCGGGCACGACGGGACAGCGCCCGCCAGCGCTGCCGCAGCGGGGGCTGGTCCGTACCGAGGACCTCGACGACGTCCCGGTCCCCCTCGGGTGACGTCACCATGCCGGGACCCCAGGGGCCGGGACCAGCCGACTGGAATCGGCCGGACGACCCCTTTTCAGCCGGCAGTTGGCGTACTCCGGGCACGCTTCGGCTCGGCGCCCCCGCGTGGGGCGGGCGACGCGCGCCGACGCGGCACCGGCCAGAGCCACCACGCCGCCGCCACCGACAGCACCGCGCCCACCGCGATCCCCTCCAGCCGGGTCGGCAGCAGGCTCTGGGCGTTCTGGCCGAAGTAGCCGAGGAGGAGGGAGAGGGCACAGGTGATGCCGGCGGCCCAGTAGGCGTAGCCGAAGGGGCGCAGCCACAGGGCGACGGCGAGGATCGCGAACATCAGCGCCACCGAGGCGTGGCCCGTGACGCCCGCCGCCGCCACCCCGGTCGCCAGCAGCGTGCCCGCGCACGCCCCGGCGAGCCGCTCGACCCCCTTGCGCAGCACGTCGGTCCGGCCGCGGTTGCCGCTCGCGGCGACGTACGCGGTGAGGACCACCCACGGCCAGTGCCCGTCGAAGAGCAGCCGGCCGAGGGCGAAGGCGGCGGCGATCCCGGTCGCCATCTGCACCGCCATCCGGGTGCTGGGGCGCGGGTGGAGACGGGAGGGGCGGCGCGGCGGCTCGGGGACCCGCTGCGCGGGCCAGGGGCCGTACCGGTCGCCGAGCCCCTGCACCAGCCAGACGTATCCGCACACCAGCGCCCCGATCAGCGCCGACCAGAACCAGGTCACCAGCTCGCCCTGTGCCTCGCGGGGCAGCGCCGGGCCGGGGACGACGAGCAGGGCGACCAGCGGGAGGGTCATCAGCGTGCCGGCCTTCGTGGCGACGGGCCCGAACCGGCGGATCCAGATGGCCAGCGCCATCCACGCTGTGTAGACGGCGGCGCCGAGCGCGTAGTGGGAGGCGATCAGCCGGCCGACGAAGATCGAGGCGCCGGCCGTCGCGGGCAGCAGCACCAGCGAGGTGAGCCGGCGCCGGGTGTCGGCGGTGCGCTGGGTCGAGAACAGGGTGAGGGTCAGGGAGACCGCGAGGACCAGCACGTCGGTGTAAGTCCGGCGGCGCCCTCCAGCGCGAGGGCGGTGCCCCAGCTGAGCAGGACGGCGGTGATCGCAAGAGCCGCTTGGTACGCGTTGCGTATTAGTTTTGCGGTCACTCGCCAGATATTACGGGGGTTATGGCGCCACAGATAGTAAGTCACTGCGTACTAATGCGTACGATCTCTGTCATGAGCCACCGCCCAGAAGCCGACGCCCCAACCCCAGCCCCGGCCGTTTTCGACGCCGAAGCCGCCCGTCTCCGTCGCGGAGTGCTGCGTCTCAACCGTCGGCTGCGCCGGGAACGCGGCGAGGGGAGCCTCAGCGCCAACCAGCTGCTGGTGCTCGGCCATCTGCACCGGCACGGCCCCGCCACGCCCGGCGAGGTCGCGGCGGCCGAGCGGCTGCGGCCCCAGTCGCTCACCCGGGTCTTCGCCGAGCTGGAGACGGAGGGCCTGATCGTGCGCGAACCGGGCCCGACCGACCGCCGTCGGTCCGTGCTGACGCTCACCGCGCGGGGGCGGGCCGCGCTGGAGCGGGACATGGCCGAGCGCGACGCCTGGCTGGCGGGCGCGCTGACGTCGTTGAACCGCACCGAGCGGGGGGTGCTGGAGCTGGCGGCGGCGCTCATGGAGCGGCTCGCGGACCAGGGCTGAGGCCACCGGCCACCGCTCGTGGACCGGCCCTGGCAAGAGCCGGACGGAACCGGCCGGTCCGGCTCAGAACCCTCCGCCGAAGTCCCCTCCCCCGCCCCCGTCCCCGCCGAAGTCCCCGCCGTCGCCGAAGCCGCCGCCGAAGTCGCCGGGGTCGAAGTCCGCGCCGGAGACGTCACCGCCGTCGTAGCCGCCGTACGCGCCGAAGTCCCCGTATCCGGAGCCGTAGTCGGCCGCGTAGGACGGGGCCGCCATCATGCCGCCCAGGACGGTGCCGACGAGAAGGCCGGGGAGCAGGCCACCACCGAAGTAGCCGCCGGCCCAGGGGCCGTAGGCGGGACCGGCGTCCCAGTAGGGCCGGCGGCCGTAGTCGGTGTCGACCTCGCGGACGACGGGGTCGCGGCCGTCGGCGAGGCGGGTGGCGTCGGCCGCGCAGACCGGGACCGCGCGCGGGGCGCCGCCCGGGGGCGTCCAGGTGGCGTCGGCGACGGACGGCCCGTGGCGGGGGTCGAAGAAGCAGGGCGGCCGGCGCTCGGGCAGCGGGCGGCCCTCGCGGCGGGCGGCGAGCTGGGCGAGCGAGAAGCGGCCGTCCTCCAGGGCCTGGGTGACGGCCCGGACGTCCTCCGGTTTCGCGGCGGCCGCCATGGCGGACTTCGCCTGTTCGTAGGCGTCCAGGGCGCGCTCGTAGTCGGCGCGCATCGCGTCGTCGGCGCCCGCCTCCGCCGGGTGGAAGTCGAGGCGGTCCAGTTCCTCGCCGAAGGCGGTGATGTCCTCGTCGACCACCACGCGGAGCCGTTCCAGGGCGGCGCGCTGTTCCTCGGCCCTGCGGCGCCGGTTGCGGCGGACGAGGGTGTACGCCCCCGCCCCACCGGCCACCAGCACCACGCCCACGCCGATCAGCGCGCCGGCGGACACCCCGCCGCCGCTGCCGGACGACGAGCCCCAGGAGGCGGGCGCCGAACCGCCCATGTTGGCCAGGGCCCGGTCGGCGAAGTCGTCGAGCTGGGTCCCGGCGTCCTCGCCCTGGACGCTGGTGACGAGGTTCTGCCGGGCGGTGGCGGACATCACCGTGGCGTCGGCGCGGGCGTCGAAGCGGTCGCCGAGGCGGATGCCGTAGAGGCCGGTGACGCCGGTGGCGGTGCGCAGGTTCGCGAAGAGGTTCTCGGTGGGGTAGCCGGCGGGCAGGACGACGATGAACAGCGGTTTGTCGGCGTCCTTGATCTTCTTGGCCAGGGCGTCCGCGTCGCCGGTGGACAGCTGGGCGGAGGCCGCCGGGTCGACGTAGACCGGGCTCTCGCGCAGGGCCTGGGCGATCGTCGAGACGCTCGTGGCGGCGGAGGCGGGCGGGGCGCCCGCCGACAGCACGGCCAGGGCCACGAGCGCCAGGGCGAGGAGCAGCCCTGGGAGGCTTCGGGTCCGTACGGGGGCCTGCGCGCCGGCCTTCATACCTCGACGCTACCCGAACCCTCCCAGAGCCGACGCGTCAGGCGGCCCGGTACGCCGCCGTCAGTTTCTCGACCGCCGCCCCGTACCGCCCGGTGAGCGAGAGATGGTCGGCGTCGGCGAACGGTTTCGCGACCGCCTCCGTCAGGTGCTCGCCCACCTTCTGCTGGACGATCAGCCGGGCCTTGGTGACGAGCGCGCGGCCGGCCTGGTCCGCTCCGGCGCGTTCGGCCGCGGCCGCCGCGACGGCGAGCGCCTTCAGCGTGGCCGCGCCGCCCGAGGGCACCCTGGTCTTCGTCGTCAGCCCCCAGCCGTACGGGAACTGCGGGTCGTACGACGCGTCGCCGACGTTGATCGGCAGCTGCGCCTCGGACTTCGGCCAGGTGACGGGGAGCCGGCCGGTGAAGGGCCGCTTGCCGTAGAGCACGTCGGCCACGCCGTCGCCCTCCGTGCCCGGCAGCCAGGAGGCGACCAGCGCGTCGATCTCGCCGAGCCGGTCGCCGATCAGCAGCGGGCGCCCGGAGACGATCAGCACCGCGCACTTCATGGCCGCGCAGACCTTGTCGACGGCGGCCTGGTCGGCAGCGGACAGCTGGAGGCTGTGGCCGTTGCCGACGTCGCCGACGCCCTCGGCGTACGGGGTCTCGCCGACGACGACCACGCCGACGTCGTGACCGCTCGTCGGGGCGGAGGCGTCCTTGGAGTAGGTGACGTCTCCGGCACCCGCGTCCTTGCGCAGGGCGTCCAGGATGGTCGTGCCCTGGGTGTGGGTGCCGGACGCGCCCTGCCAGGTGATGGTCCAGCCGCCGGTCTGGTTGCCGAGGTCGTCGGCGTTGGACCCGGCGACGTACACCTTCTGGTTCCTCCTCAGCGGCAGCACGCCTCCGCTGTTCTTCAGCAGCACCTGCGACTCGGCGGCGGCCTGCCGGGCCACGGCCCGGTGCGCGGCGGAGCCGATCGCGGAGGCGCCCGCGGTGTCGGCGTACGGGTGCTCGAAGAGCCCGAGCCGGAACTTCTGCGTGAGGATGCGCGCCACGGCGTCGTCGATCCGCTTCTCGCTGACGCGTCCCGCCTGCACCTCGGCGGTCAGGGCGGAGGTGAAGTCCTTGTAGCCGTACGGCACCATCATCATGTCCACGCCCGCGTTCACGGCCGTGCGGACCTGCGCCGGGTAGTCGCCGGGGAGCTGGTCGATGGCGTTCCAGTCGCTGATGACGAACCCGTCGAAGCCCATCCGGCCCTTGAGCACGCCGTTGATCATGTCGGCGCGGGCGTGCATCTTCACCGGGCCCTGGCCGTCGCCGAGGATGTCCAGGGAGGAGTACGAGGGCATGACCGAGCCGACGCCCCGGTCGACGGCGGTCCGGTACGGCGCCAGGTGGACGGCCTCCAGCTGCTGCCGGGTGACCTTGGTGACGCCCTGGTCGATGGTGTACGAGCCGGTGGTGGAGGAGCCGTACTCGGTGCCGCCGTCGCCGACGAAGTGCTTGGCGGTGGCGAGGACCTTGTCGTTGCGGTCCAAGTCCCGTCCGTCGGCGCGTCCTTGGAGACCCTGGATGATCGTCTCCATGGACTGGACGAGGGCGGGATCCTCGCCGAAGGACTCGTAGGAGCGGCCCCAGCGCTCGTCGCGGGAGACGCAGAGGCAGGGGGCGAAGTCCCAGGGGATGCCGGTGGCGCGGACCTCGGAGGCGGTCACCGCTCCCGCCCGCTCGGCGAGTTGCGGGTCACGGCTCGCGCCGAGGCCGATGTTGTGGGGCATGATCGTGGCGCCGGCCAGGTTGTTGTGGCCGTGGACGGCGTCGACGCCGTAGATGAGCGGGATCTGCAAGCGGGTGGCCTGGGCGCGGAGTTGGAAGCCGTCGATCATCCTGGCCCAGGCGGCGGGGGTGTTGGGCGTGGGGGTCGAGCCGCCGCCGGACAGCAGGGAGCCGAGGTCGTACGCCGTGACGTCGGCACCCTCCCCGACGGCCCCGCGCTCGGCCTGGGTCATCTGGCCGGCCTTCTCCGCCAGGGTCATCCGGGACAGGAGGTCGGCGACGCGCTTCCGCACCGGCAACTTCGCGTCGAGGTACGGCAGTCCGTGGGCGTCGATGACGACCTGCGGGGGCTCGGCGGGCGGCTTGGCGCCGGTGACCGTGAGCTTCAGCGGGATCGTCTCGGCGGATTCGGCGGAGCGGTCCTTCAGGGTGGGGACCTTGATGGTGCGCGTCGCGCCGGAGGCGGTGCCCGCGGGGAAGGTGAGGGTGCCGGAGACCGGGGTGTAGTCCTTGCCGGGGTCGGCGGTGCCGGTCGTGGCGGTCTCGTAGGCGACGGTGACGGGTTCGTCGACGGGCGCCGACCCGGTGGTGCCGAGGGTGACCTCGACGGTGGCCGTGCCGCCCTCCTTGACCGGGTAGACGGCGGCGTCGGTCGTCACGCTCGCCCGCAGGGACTGGTCGGCCTTGCCGTACAACTCGACGTCGTCCATGGCGAACCGGCCCTTGACGCCGACGGGGAGGGTGACGGCGTACCCCCACATCGCGGTCAGTCCGAGGACGTGGTCGATGCCGCCGACAGGCTGGTAGTCGGTGCGGTAGGCGAAGTCGGTGAAGGGGATCTCGACCTGCTTCCAGCCCGTCCAGTCGTCGGTGAAGGAGGTCGCCCACAGCTCGGACGCCTCGCCGTTCGCGCCGCCGTCCTTGATCTCGAAGGCGATCTTCTTGCCGTTGCCCTGGCCGTCCCACCAGAACCGGATGCCCTTGTGGGCGGACCAGTCGTGGGCGGGGCCGTCGGCCGCGTAGTCGTGGGTGAAGCCGCCGTAGCCGCTGATGTCGTAGGTGCCGGTGAGGACCTTCGCGCCCTCGGGGGCGTCGGGGGTGGCGGTCAGCTCCAGCGCGGGCGGGTCGTCGCTGTCGCCGCCCCAGGTGAAGATGCCCTCGGCGGGCTGGGCGGCGAAGGGGACCTCGCCCTCGAAGCGGTCGACGGGGGCGGGCGGGGGGTCGTCGGCGGCGACCGCGTGCGCGGAGGCGAGCGGCAGCAGGCCGGTCAGCAGGGCGGCGGAGGCGAGCAGGGCGGTTCTTCGCATGACCTTCCCTCAACTCTCTTATCCGTCTTACGACTTATTTCACCCCGTGAGTTAACGGGCGACCCGCCAGGTCGTCAAGACGCCGCGCAGCCCCCGAGTCACCGCGGCCGACTTTGCCCGGGACCGCGGCGGGGTAAAGGAGGCGTATGACTGACGGGGGGTACGCGTGGACGGACGAGGGTGAGCGGACCGTCTACCGGCGGGCCGTCCTCGACTGCCTGGACGACCACCGCCTGAGCGAACTGCTGGAACGACGACCTGCGGTCACGCGGGAGGTCGTCGCGGAGGCGATGTGTGCGGCACCGTACGTGGGGAGGGTGCTGGAGGGCGAGGGGCCGAGGGTCTGGCATCGCTGCTACCGGTGGGTGCACCGGGTGGGTGCGCCGTACCGGTGGGTGATGCCGGCACGGGAGTCGCCGCGGGAGCTTCTCGGGGACGACGACGTCACATGGCGGCTCATGCTCGGCGGCCTCACGGCGGCCTGGATCGCCGTCTTCAGGGACTGGTGGTCTCTGGCTGCCGGGGGCGCCCTGCTCCTCCTCGTCGGCATCCCCCTCCGCCGCTTCCTGCGCCGGGTCGTGCGGGGCCTTCCCGCTCCGCGCAAGCGTGCGGCGCAGGCCGTGGCGCTCGCGCCGTGGGCGTTCGTGCTCTGGCTCGTGGACGAGTGGGCCAAGGCGCGCTGGCTCGGGGAGATGCGCGGCAACGGGCTCGACCGGGAGGTGGCGCGGGCAGTCGAGGACTTCCTCGGTGAGGACGCCGGCACGCTCCTGGTCACCAGCGCCCACGAGGGCCTGAGTTCCCCACGCCACAGGTCCTACTTCGTCGGGATCGGCCCCGCGGTCGAACTGGAACGGAAGATGAGCCAGTTGTCGGGCGGCGCGATCGCCCTGAGCGGGCCGCGTGGGGTGGGCAAGACGACGCTCATGGAACACAGCGTGCGGGAGCGGGACTTCGCGGTCTTCGCGCACGCTCCGGCCACCTACACGCCGTACGACTTCCTGACCTCGCTGTTCGTGAGTGTGTGCCGGGCATACGTCATCCGGGCCGGGTACAGCGCACCGGAGTTCGTGCGGCTATCCTACCTGCGTCGCCTGGGCCGTCCGTTCCGGCGCCTGAGCGGGCGGCTCGCCCATGTGCTCGTCGCCGTCGCGCTCCTGGCCCTCGGCCTGTTCGGCGCGACCAGGCGGTCACTCGACGATGTGCAGGGGGCCTGGGTGAGGCGCCTTCTGGTGCCCGGCTGGGAGCGGGTCGCCGGTTTCGTGGAGGACCTGTTCGCCGGCGCGAGGCCGACGGTGGCGCTGTGTCTCGCCCTCGCCGCCGTGCTGTCGTTGGCGGTGCGCGAGTACCGGGTGACCGCCTATGTGCTGAGGCAGGCCGGCAAGGCCCTGACGCTGCTCGTCACCAGCGGACTTCTCCTGGGCGCGCTGCTCCTCCTCGGGTGGACCTCCCCATGGCCGGTCGTCGTGGCTCTCGCCTGGGTCGTGTGCTGGTACTTCTACCTCGACGCCTCGACCAGGCCGACGCTGCGCATAGGCCAGTGGGCCGGGGACAAGGGCCGGCTGTTCGGCCCGCCCACCAAACTGCTCCCCTTCCTCTTCGTCGCGCTGCTCCTCTACGACGAGTCCGCCCGTACGCCGGTCGCCGACAACCACCACGCGGTCAGCCTCGGCCTGCTCATGCTCGGTGTGCTCCTGTTCAACCACGAGCGCGGCGCCTTCTCCCTCCCCCACCCCCCACCCCCGCTCGTCACCGCCTGCCGCAACCACCTCTACCGCCTGCAGACCGTCCAGAGCTCCAGCGCGGGACTCACCACCGGCGCCACCCGGTTCCTCGCCCTCGGGTCCGCGCACAGCACCTCGCTGACCACCGTGCCGCCCAACTACCCCGCCCTCGTGGGTGAGTTCAGGGCACTGCTCGCCGAGATCGGGCGGGACGAGCACACGAAGGGCAACCGGGTCGTCGTCGCCATCGACGAAGTCGACCGGCTCGGCAGCGACACGCAGGCCCTCGCCTTCCTGGCCGAGATCAAGGCGATCCTCGGGGTGCCGCACGTGCACTACCTGATCTCCGTCGCCGAGGACGTGGGCGCCGCCTTCGTCCGGCGCGGGCTGCCGAACCGGGACGTGACCGACAGCTCCCTCGACGACGTGGTCCACGTCCGCCGGTGCACGCTCGCGGAGTCCGCGGAGATCCTCCGCGCACGCGCGCCGGGCATCGGCGACGCCTACATCGTGCTGGCCCACGCCCTGTCCGGCGGCATCCCCCGCGACCTGATCCGCTACGGCCGCCGGCTGCTGGAGATCCGGCTCGTCACGGAGCAGGTCGAACTCCCGGACGTGGCACAGACGTTGATCATCGAGGAGCTGTCGGAGACGCTCGCCGGCTTCCGTACGCTGCTCGCCAAGCAGCACTGGACGCCGGGCACCCAGGGCGTGCTGGGCTCGTTCCGCAGTCTCGCCGCGCATCTGCGGGTCGCCTGTCCGTGCCCGGAGCCGGTGGAGCAACTGCGGGGCGCGCTCACGCACTTCGTGGCGTACGAGGTGGACGGTCTGCCCGAGGAGTCCCGCGGGCTGATCGACGAGGCCGCCGCCTACGCCTACCTCTCGCTCACCCTGCTGGACATCTTCGGCGCGCCCGGCTTCACCCTGCGCCGGGCCGAGGCCGCGCGCCGTTCTCCCGACGGCAACCCCGACCTGCTCGCCGAGGCCCGCCAGGAGCTCGCCGTGTCGCCGTACAGCGCGCGCCCCGTCATCGACGGCATCCGGCGGGCCTGGCTGCTGGAGCCGGTGTCCGGGCAGGGGCCGCGGCCGGCGGTGACGATCCCGCCGCCCCGCGGCACGGCCTGTACGGCGGGACACCGTCCCGTCGGCTGACCTACTCGGCCGGCTCCACGCCCGCCCGCAGCAGCCCGTACGTGTACGCGTCCTCCAGGGCCTGCCAGGACGCGGCGATGACGTTCTCGGCCACGCCCACCGTCGACCACTCGCCCGAGCCGTCGGACGTGGAGATCAGGACGCGGGTGGTGGACTCGGTGCCGTGCACGCCCTCCAGGATGCGGACCTTGTAGTCGACGAGGTCGAGCTTGGCGAGCTGGGGGTAGATGCGTTCCAGGGCCACGCGCAGCGCACGGTCGAGGGCGTTGACCGGGCCGTTGCCCTCCGCGGTGGCGACGATGCGCTCGCCCTTGGCGAAGAGCTTGACCGTGGCCTCGTTGGCGTGGGTGCCGTCGGGGCGGTCCTCGACGATGGCCCGCCAGGACTCGACCTCGAAGTAGCGCAGGGGCCTGCCCTCCACCTCGGCGCGCAGCAGGAGTTCGAAGGAGGCGTCGGCGGCCTCGTAGGTGTAGCCCTTGAGCTCGCGCTCCTTGACCCGCTCGACCACCCGGCCGACCAGCTCCCGGTCGCCGCCGAGGTCGATGCCGAGCTCCTTGCCCTTCAGCTCGACCGAGGCGCGGCCCGCCATGTCGGACACGAGCATCCGCATGGTGTTGCCGACCAGCTCGGGGTCGATGTGCTGGTACAGGTCCGGGTCGACCTTGATCGCGGAAGCGTGCAGGCCGGCCTTGTGGGCGAAGGCGGAGACGCCGACGTAGGGCTGGTGGGTGGAGGGGGTGAGGTTGACGACCTCGGCGATGGCGTGGGAGATCCTCGTCATCTCCCGCAGGCGGCCCTCGGGGAGGACCTTCTTGCCGTACTTCAGCTCCAGGGCGGCGACGACCGGGAACAGGTTGGCGTTGCCGACCCGCTCGCCGTAGCCGTTGGCCGTGCACTGCACGTGGGTCGCGCCGGCGTCGACGGCGGCCAGCGTGTTGGCGACCGCGCAGCCGGTGTCGTCCTGGGCGTGGATGCCGAGCCGGGCGCCGGTGTCGGCCAGCACCGTCGAGACCACGGCCTTAACCTGCGCCGGCAGCATGCCGCCGTTGGTGTCGCAGAGGATCACGACGGAGGCGCCGGCCTCGGCGGCGGCCCGTACGACCGCCTTCGCGTACTCGGGGTTGGCGCGGTAGCCGTCGAAGAAGTGCTCGCAGTCGACGAAGACGCGGCGGCCCTGCGCGGTCAGGTACGAGACCGTGTCGCGGACCATCTCCAGGTTCTCGTCCAGCGTGGTGCGCAGCGCGAGCTCCACGTGCCGGTCGTGGGACTTCGCGACCAGCGTGATGACCTCGGCACCCGACTCCAGGAGCGCCTTGACCTGCGGGTCCTCGCTCGCCTTCGCGCCCGCCCGGCGGGTGGCGCCGAAGGCGACCAGCTGGGCGTGCCGGAAGTCGATCTCCTGCCGGGCGCGGGCGAAGAACTCGGTGTCCCGCGGGTTGGCGCCGGGCCAGCCGCCCTCGATGAAGCCCACGCCGAAGTCGTCCAGGTGCCGTGCGATGGCGAGCTTGTCCGCGACGGTGAGGTTGATGCCCTCGCGCTGCGCGCCGTCGCGCAGGGTGGTGTCGAAGACGTGGAACGAATCGTCGAGCTCGCTGGTTGCGGTCATGGTCTCAAGGCTCCTGTGGTCGGATCTCGGTCGTTACCGGAATGACCGGCTCCACCGTCCTCCAATGATCCCTCGCGCTCCGCTCCCGGCTGCAGGTGGGCCAGAAAAGCGAAAAACCTCTCGCGGGTGCGAGAGGTCTGCGCGCGGGTCGAGGACGACGGTGTCCGCCCGTACCTGGTCGTACGTGGCGGTCACTGCGGACCGGCGCGCCTGCTGCCAATAATCATGGCGAACGAGAGCACGGGGGCAGTCTGGCACAAGCCGCCCCCGCGCTCACCGGTTGTCTCAGTATGCGAACCGTGGGTGGGATCAGCGCAGGTGGCGCACGACGACGTCGACCGTGCCGTCGGTGTCGCCGGGCACCGGGTCGTCGGCGTACGAGGAGAAGGAGACCGCCAGGCCGTCCGACCGGATGACCGGACCGCGGAACTCCCCGTCACCGGTGCGTCCCCGCGTGCTCACGCCGACGAGCCCCCCGGCACCGGCCACCGGGTCCGCGGCCCGGACCGGCGCGTGGGGTGGCGGTGAGGTGGGCCGGCTGCGAGACGAAGGCCATGAAGCGGCCGCTCGTGCAGGCCGACGGGTCGTGGGAGCGGCCGTCGGGGGACTGGCCGTTGCTGGGCCGCGTAGCTGACCGGGTGGGTGCCGGTGGTGTCCCCGCTGTAGGCGGTCGCGGCCGAGGTGAAGGCGGTGCCGGCGTGTTCGGTGTGCGGCGGCTGGTCCGCGGTGCCCGCCGAGGTGGCTGTCAGGGGCGCCATGGCGGTGACGGAGGGCGCTGAGGCGGCGTGGTGGTCCCCCATGACGTTTCCGCATGGGACGCACGTCCCCCGACCCTGCGCCGAGGGCCCCCGTAACGCGTACGAGCCGCGCGGGAGTTCAGGCGTCCTGCGCGAGGAGCGAGTCGGTGAGGAAGTCCCGCACGTGGGCGAGGACCTGGTCGCGGTCCGTGCCGCGCAGGCCGATCGCCACATGGATGGAGAAGCCGTCCAGCAGGGCGCGCAGCCGGGAGGCGAACCGGTCCGGGTCGACCCGGCGGAACTCGCCCCGTGAGACCCCCTCCGCGAGCAGTGCCACCAGGTCGCGGTGCCAGGCGCCCTCGATGGCGGCCTGCCGGGCGCGGGCGTCGTCGTCGGCGTTCTGCGAGCGGTTCCACACCTCCAGCCACAGCGTCCAGTGCGGGTCGCGGTGGCCGTCGGGGACGTACAGGTCGACGTACGCGTCGAGCCGCTCGCTCACCGGGCCGGTGCCCGCCAGCAGCCGTCCGCGCTCGGCGCCGAGCCGGCCCTCGCTCCACTCCAGGGTGCGCAGCAGCAGTTCGTCCTTGGAGTGGAAGTAGTACAGGAGATGGCCGCTGCTCATGCCGACCTCGCGGCCGAGGGCCGCCATGGTGAGCTTCTCCAGACCGCGTTCGGCGATCATGCTCATGGCGGCGGCGAGGACGTCCTCGCGCGGCGGCGCGTTCCTGCGCGCACCGGCCATCCCCTGCTCCTTCAGATCCTCGGCTGCTGCTGGGTGATGCAGTGGATGCCACCGCCCCCGGAGAAGATCGTACGGGCGTCGACGAGGGTCACCGTGCGCTCGGGGAAGAGCCGGCGGAAGACGCCGGCCGCGATCTCGTCGCGCGGGTCGTCGAAGCCGCACAGCACGACGCCGCCGTTGCAGAGGTAGTGGTTGATGTAGGAGTAGTCGGCCCAGTGGCCGTCGGCCTCCAGCACGGTGGGGGCGGGGACCTCGACGACCTCCAGCCGGCGCCCGCGCGCGTCGGTCGCCGCCCTGAGGATTCCGATCACCTCCTGGGTGACCTCGTGGTCGGGATGGGCCGGGTCGGGCTGGGAGTGCGCCACGACGACGCCCGGGCGGGCGAAGGCCGCGACGATGTCGACGTGCCCCTGGGTGCCGTACCTGCCGTAGTCGGCGGTCAGACCGCGCGGCAGCCACAGGGCCTTGGTGGTGCCGAGCATCGCGTGGATCTCCGTCTCGATCCGCTCCCGGCTCCAGCCGGGGTTGCGGCCGGGCTGGACCGTCTCGGTGAGCAGGACCGTGCCCTCGCCGTCGACGTGGATCGCGCCGCCCTCGTTGACCAGTTCGCTGTCCAGTACGGTCGCCCCGGTGAGGTCGGCCACCTGGCGGGCGATCTCGGCGTCGTGCTCCCAGCGGGCCCAGTCCTGGCCGCCCCAGCCGTTGAACACCCAGTCGACGGCGGCCAGTCGGCGGCCGTCGGTGACGAACGTGGGGCCGATGTCACGCATCCACGCGTCGTCCAGCTCCCGTTCCACCAACTCCACGTCCGGGCCGAGCAGTTCGCGCGCGGACGCGCCCTGGCCGGGGCCGTGCACCACCGTCACCGGTTCGAAGCGGCGCACGGCACGGGCCACGGACGCCCAGGCGGCGCGGGCCGCCGCCACCTCCTCGTCGTCGGCGAAGGTCGGGTTGGGCCCGGGCCAGGCCATCCAGGTGCGCTCGTGCGGGGCCCACTCCGGGGGCATGCGGTAGGTCATCGTCGAGTCCTAGAGGAAGTACAGGCGGTTGAGGGAGACGGAGTCGGCCGGCTCGGAGCGGATCGGCTCTCCGTCGAGGGTGACGAGCCCGGTGCGCCGGTCCACGTCGACCGTGCCGGTACGGGAGTTGAGGCGCAGGTCGGCGGGGCCGATGCCGCGGGTGCCGCGGACGGCGACCCTGCGCCTGCGCGTCGGCATCGAGTCGTTGCCCTGGTCGAGGGCCGCCCGCGCGACGAAGGCGACGGAGAGGTCCGCGGGGGTGGCGCCGTACGCGCCGAACTGCGGTCCCAGGACGAGGGGTTCGCAGGTGTCGGTGGCCGCGTTGGGGTCGCCGGTGACACCGTACGCCGGGAAGCCGGCCTTGAGGACGAGCTGCGGTTTGGCGCCGAAGTACTCCGGCCGCCACAGCACGATGTCGGCGAGCTTGCCGACCTCGATCGAGCCGATCTCATGGGAGAGGCCGTGGGCGATGGCCGGGTTGATGGTGAGCTTGGCCAGGTAGCGCAGGACGCGCTCGTTGTCGTGGCCGCAGTCCGGGGCGCCGAGCTCGGCCTTCATCTTGCCGGCCATCGCGAAGGTGCGGCGGACCGTCTCCCCCGCCCGGCCCATGCCCTGCGCGTCGGAGGAGGTGATGCCGATCGCGCCCAGGTCGTGCAGCACGTCCTCGGCGCCCATGGTGCCGGCCCGGATGCGGTCGCGGGCCATGGCGGCGTCGCCGGGCAGGTCGGTCTTCAGGTCGTGGACGGAGACGATCATGCCGTAGTGCTCGGCGACCGCGTCCCGGCCGAAGGGCAGGGTGGGGTTGGTGGAGGAGCCGATGACGTTCGGGACGCCGGCCATCTTCAGCACGTTCGGGACGTGTCCGCCGCCGCAGCCCTCGATGTGGAAGGCGTGGACGGTGCGCCCTTCGAGCACTGCGAGCGTGTCCTCCACCGACAGGCACTCGTTCAACCCATCGCTGTGCAGGGCGACTTGGACGTCGTGCTCCTCGGCGACCCGAAGTGCCGTGTCCAGGGCCCGGGCGTGGGCGCCCATGTCCTCGTGCACCTTGAAGCCGCTCGCCCCGCCCTCGGCCAGCGCCTCCACCAGCGGCGCCGGACCGGACGACGAACCCCGGCCCAGGAAGCCGACGTTGACCGGCCAGGCGTCGAAGGCGTTGAAGGCGTGCCGCAGCGCCCAGGGCGAGTTGACGCCGACGCCCCACACCGGCCCGAACTCCTGCCCGATGACCGTGGTGACGCCGGAGGCGAGCGACGCCTCCATGATCCGCGGCGACAGCAGGTGGACGTGGGTGTCCACGGCCCCGGCGGTGGCGATGAGCCCCTCACCGGACACGATGGAGGTGCCGGTGCCGACCACGACGTCGACGCCGTCGAGCGTGTCGGGGTTCCCGGCCCGCCCGATCGCGTGGATCCGCCCCTCCCGGATACCGATGGACACCTTCCGGATGCCCTGCACGGCGTCGATCAGGACCACGTTGCTGACGACGACGTCACAGGTCTCCCGGACGGCCGCCGCCTTCAGGTGCAGTCCGTCGCGGGCGGTCTTGCCGAAACCGGCGAGGAACTCGTCGCCGTAGCGCTGGGAGTCGGACTCCACGCGCACCACCAGCCCCGAGTCGCCGAGCCGGATGCGGTCACCGGCGCGGGGGCCGTGCGTGGCCGCGTACTCGTACGGGGTGAGGCGGCGGGCCTCGGCCGGGTGCCCTCCGGGACGGCTCATCGCACGCTCTCCTCTGCACCGGCTCCCAGGTAGCCGCAGGCGGCGGCCCGCCGCAGCGCCTCCGCGCGGGCGCCGGGCGCGTCCAGCGGCCCGTCGACCAGCCCCGCGAACCCGATCGCGACCCGCTCCCCGCCGATCGGCACCAGGCCGACCTCCAGCGTCTCCCCGGGCCCGAACCGCACCGACGAGCCGGCGGGCACGGCGAGCCGCATGCCGTAGGCGTCGGCACGGGCGAAGTGAAGACGCGGGTTGGCCTCGAAGAAGTGGAAGTGGGAGGTGACGGAGACGGGCACGGTCGCGGTGTTGGTGACGCTCAGCCGTACGACCGCCTCGGGCTCGGCGTGCTCCGGCCCCGGCAGCAGCGCGCCGGGGGCCCCGGCGCCCAGCCCGCCGCCGATCGGGTCCGTGACGACCGCGAGCCGCGAGCCGTCGTCGAAGACGGCCTCGACGTGCACCTCGGTGACGACGTCCGCGACCCCGGGCAGCACGTCCTCCGGCCCGAGGACCGCCCGCGCCCGCTCGATCGCCTCGGCGAGCCGTGCGCCGTCCCGCGCCGCCTCGCACACGGTGTCCGCGATCAGCGCGGTGGCCTCCGGCACGTTGAGCCGAAGGCCGCGCGCCCGCCGGGCCCGGGCCAGCTCGGCCGCCCCGAAGAGCAGCAGCCGGTCGCGTTCGGTAGGGGTCAGCCGCATGTCGTCGCCTCCTTTTAGAGCGACACTCTAACGGCAGGCGCCGGGAAAGGAACCATGGAGACCCCGATGAGGCCCATCACATTGAGTGCTGCTCTAAACGCCGAGGCGCAGGTCAGCCCACGTCCAGCCCCGGCAGGAACCTGCTCGCACCGAAGGCCGGTTTCAGGTCCGTGAACCAAGTCGCTCCCTCGTCGTACGCGGCGAAGAAGGGGCGGTCGACGAGCGCGGGGTCGCGGGCCTGGATGAGGTGCAGGACGAAGACCTTCTCGCCGGCCACCTCGGCGACGCCGTCCACGCACACCTTGCCCGGCATCGCCGACATCACCGGCCCCCGGACCGTGCGGGCGAGGCCCGAGACACGGGCGTAGGCGTCGCGGAAGATCTCGTGGCCGCGGGCCAGCGGCACCCCGAAGTAGCCCTGCGGTCCGGTGTCGCGCTCCACGAACTGGTAGTACGGCACCGCGCCCAGCGTGGTCGTCTCCTCCCACAGCTCGGCCCACGCCGCCGCGCTGTCGTTGATGCCGGCCACCAGCGGGCCCTGGCAGCGGATCACCGCGCCGGTGTCCCGCACCCGCCGCATCGCCTGCCGGACGACGGCCGGGCGCAGCTCCTGCGGATGCGTGAAGTGGGCCATCAGCGCCAGGTGCCGGCCGCTCGCCACGACCTGCTCGAACAGGCGCAGCAGGTCGTCGGCGTCGCGGTCGGTGGTGAAGCGGTAGGGCCAGAACGCCAGGGCCTTGGTGCCGATACGGATCGAGCGGATCGTGTCGGTCTCCAGCAGCGGCTCCACGTACCGCCGCAGCACCGCGGTGCTCATCACCAGCGGGTCGCCGCCCGTGATCAGGGCGCTGGAGACCTCGGGGTGGGCGCGCAGATAGGCGGACGTGGTCGCGATGTCGTCGGTGGCGATGCGCAGTTCGGCCTCGCCGACGAACTGCGGCCAGCGGAAGCAGTACGTGCAGTAGGCGTGGCAGGTCTGGCCCTGGCGCGGGAAGATCAGCACCGTCTCGGGGTACTTGTGCTGGAGCCCCGTCAGCCGCCGCCCCTCGTGCACGGGGACGTTGGCGTCGAGCTGGCCCGAGGGGTGCGGGTTGAGCTTCATCCGGATCTCGTGCGCCGCCCGCTGGAGCTCGCGCCGGGGCGCCTGCGCGGCCAGCAGGTCGGCCATGCGGCGCAGGTCGGGCGCGGGCAGCATGCCGGCCTGCGGGAAGGTGAGCCGGAAGACCGGGTCGTCCGGTACGGCCGTCCAGTCGATCAGCTCGTCGACGACGTAGGCGTTCGTGCGGAACGGCAGGACCGCCGACACGGCCCGCAGCGCGAGCCGCTGATCGGCCGTCAGGGACACGCGGCGCAGCAGACCGTCCAGGTCACGGGGCGTGAAGGCGCGGTAGCGGGGGCTCGACCGGGGAGCCGGGTGGTGCGCTGAACTCATGTGTGCCAGGGCCCTCTTATTCCGTGACCAGGACCGGCGGCCGCAACTCGACGAAGGCGGTCGCCGACGCATCGTACTTCTCCGCGAAGTGCTGGATGAGCCGCCCGTGCAGCTCGCTCTCGTCGTCCACCACGACCACCTCGTGCGCCCCCGGCCTGCTCAGGGCCTCGCTGTAGGCGGTGAGTTCGTCGAGGCGGTGGCGGGCCAGGTAGGTGACGAGGTCGGGGCCGGAGACGTAGAGACAGTCGTCGACGAAGACGAAGCGGCAGGTGAACTGGCGGCGCGCGGCGTCCGCGTCGACCAGCGTGACCGGCAGATGGGTGAACCGTTCCATCGGCTTGCCCTGCTGCCACAGCTCGTCGAACCGCTGCTCCACGAAGGCGCCGAGCGGGCTGCGGACGGCCACCTCCAGCTGGACGCCCTCGCCGGAGAGGCGGCCGACGGTCAGGAAGGAGACCAGGCACCGCTCGTCCCAGCGGTACAGCGTCACCCCGGGGGAGGTGGAGCACAGCCGTACTTCGAGGAGCTGGCGGGCGTCGGCGTCGAGGCGGCCGGCGAAGCGGTGCAGGGTGCGCAGGTTGCGCAGGATGTCCCGGCGGATGTCGGCGCTGCGCTCGCCCAGTTCCCGGCCGCGCAGGATGACGGCGAGGGAGTCCGGGTCGAGCAGCAGGATCTGCACCCGGGCGCCGTGCGCGGTGGCCGCCTTGACCCCGCGGAAGAGACGCTCGGAGAACTGCGGGCTGAAGAGGTTGGAGAAGGTGTCCAGCACCTTCACGTTGGAGGTGGCGCCGTGCACCTGGGCGCTGAACCACTCGTAGTCCAGGCGCGTGTGCTCGCGGACGCGGCCCTCCTGGGCGCGGGAGATGAGCGGGCCGATCACGAAGACGGTGATGACCACGCCGACCAGGTCGGTGCCCAGGTTGAGGGCGAGGTTGGCGCTGTAGGCGTCGACCTCCCTGGCCCGCCACAGCAGGAGCCCCGCGACCGCGGCGAGCAACGCCACCACGGTGAGGCTCTGCGGGCGCCTCGGTGTGCGCAGCGCCCTCAGCAGCCACCGCAGTCGCGGTATCGGCCCACCCCTCACCCGCGCTCCCTCCCCCGTGTCCCCCGCCGTGTGCCGCGGAATCAGTGGATACCCGCGCGGGGGAGGCGATACGCGTACGGGACCGGCCCGGCTCGGTGGTACGGCCGGCTCAGCCCAGGCGGTGCATCCAGCCGTGGCGGTCCTCGGCCGTGCCGCGCTGGATGTCGAGCAGGGCCTGGCGCAGCCGCACGGTGACCTCGCCGGGCTCGCCGCCCGACTGCTGCCACTCGGCGCCCTCGCGCTTGACCGTGCCGACGGGGGTGATCACGGCCGCCGTACCGCAGGCGAAGACCTCGGTGAGGCTGCCGTTCTCCGCGTCGCGCTGCCACTGGTCGATGGAGACGCGGCCCTCCTCGGAGGTGTAGCCGAGGTCGCGGGCGACGGTCAGGAGGCTGTCACGGGTGACGCCCTCCAGGATGGAGCCGGTCAGGGACGGCGTGATGATCTTGTCGCCGTACACGAAGTACAGGTTCATGCCGCCGAGTTCCTCGATCCACTTGTGCTCGACCGCGTCGAGGTAGCAGACCTGGTCGCAGCCCTTGGCGGCGGCCTCGGCCTGGGCGAGGAGGGAGGCGGCGTAGTTGCCGCCGGTCTTGGCGTCGCCGGTGCCGCCGGGGACGGCGCGGACGCGGTTCTCGGAGAGCCAGATGGTGACCGGCTTGACGCCGCCGGGGAAGTAGGCGCCGGCCGGGGAGGCGATGACCAGGAAGAGGTACTCGTTGGCGGGCTTGACGCCGAGGCCCACCTCGGTGGCGATCATGAAGGGGCGCAGGTAGAGGGACTCCTCGCCGCCGTGCGCGGGCACCCACGCCTGGTCCTGGCGGACCAGGGCGTCGCAGGCCTCGATGAACGTCTCGACGGGCAGCTCGGGCATGCCGAGGCGGTGCGCGGAACGCTGGAAGCGCTCGGCGTTCTTCTCGGGGCGGAACATGGCGACGGACCCGTCGGGCTGGCGGTAGGCCTTCAGGCCCTCGAAGATCTCCTGCGCGTAGTGCAGGACCATGGTGGCCGGGTCGAGGGAGAGCGGGGCGTACGGGACGAGCTGGCCGTCGTGCCAGCCGCGGCCCTCGGTCCACTTGATCGTCACCATGTGGTCGGTGAAGTGGCGGCCGAACCCGGGGTTCGCCAGGATCGCGGCGCGCTCGGCGTCGGAGAGCGGGCTGGCGGAGGGCTTGAGCTCGATCGTGGGCGTCGTCATGAGTGGTTGTCCTTCACCGGTTTGGGTAGTGACGGGCCGCGCTCACGCCTTGTACTGCCAGTGGCCAGTGCTAGGACGTCCGAGCATTCCCTCAATCCGCGGCTCCGCGTTCGATTATCGCGCGCGGGTCGCCGGGGAAGAAAACGGCGTGAATGCGGCCCAGGGGATGATGGTGGCACCCGGCGGGGACACAGGGGAAGCCGCCGGGTGCGGAGTGACCCGGCGGCTTCGAAAGGTTTCGAGTACGCGGCCGGATCAGCCGGCTACTCGTACGGCCAGCGCGTCACCGATCTCCGACGTGCTGCGGGCGGGCTTGCCGGCGCGCTCGCCGAGGTCGGCGGAGACGGCCTCCTCGATGCGGGCGGCCTCGGCCTCGTAGCCGAGGTGGCGCAGGAGCAGGGCGACGGACAGGACCGTGGCGGTGGGGTCGGCCTTGCCCTGGCCGGCGATGTCGGGCGCGGAACCGTGGACCGGCTCGAACATCGAGGGGAACTCGCCGGAGGGGTTGATGTTGCCGCTCGCGGCGACGCCGATGCCGCCGGAGACGGCCGCGGCGAGGTCGGTGATGATGTCGCCGAAGAGGTTGTCGGTGACGATCACGTCGAAGCGCTCGGGCTGCGTGACCAGGTAGATGGTCGCCGCGTCCACGTGCATGTACTCGGTGGTGACCTCGGGGAACTCCGCGGCCACCTTGTTGAAGATGTTCGTCCACAGGTGACCCGCGAAGGTCAGCACGTTGTTCTTGTGGATCAGCGCGAGCTTCTTGCGCGGGCGGGCCTGGGCGCGGGCGAACGCGTCGCGCACCACGCGCTCCACACCGAAGGCGGTGTTGACGGAGACCTCGGTGGCGACCTCGTGCTCGGTGCCCTTGCGGATGGTGCCGCCGTTGCCGGTGTACGGGCCCTCGGTGCCCTCGCGGACCACGACGAAGTCGATCTGCGGCTCACCGGCGAGCGGGGTGGCCACGCCCGGGAGCAGCTTGCTGGGCCGCAGGTTGACGTGGTGGTCGAAGGCGAAGCGGAGCTTGAGCAGGAAGCCGCGCTCCAGGACGCCGGAGGGGACGCTCGGGTCGCCGATGGCGCCCAGCAGGATCGCGTCGTGCTGCCTGAGCGCGTCGAGGTCGGCGTCGGTGAGGGTCTCACCGGTGGCGTGGTAGCGCTTGGCGCCGAAGTCGTACTCCTGGGTCTCCAGCTTCACATCCTGCGGAAGGACGGCGGAGAGGACCTTCAGGCCTTCGGCCACGACCTCCTGGCCGATGCCGTCACCGGGGATCACTGCGAGATTGATGCTGCGAGACATGCGGGCACCCTACTCCTCGTCCCATGGGATGACACAGCCTGTCCGCGATACGGACATGCCACCGAGGGGTGACGTCAACAAGTCGACCCGCGTTCACCCGTATGCCTTGCGGGCGTTGGCCCGCGCAGGGAACTTCTCAGCCATGGACCTTCCCGACGTCGGCATCCCGCCCGGGCTCGCGCGCCGGATGAGCATGGCCGAGCAGTACGAGTACGTGCGCACGAAGCTCGTGGCGCGCCGCACGCTGGTGACGGCGGGCGCGGTGGCGGCGGGCGGTCTGCTGGCCGGCTGCGGCGGGCCGGGCTCCACGGGGGCGGCGGCGCCCTCGCCGTCGGCGTCCCGCGTGCACGGGTCCGCCGTCTCCCCCTTCGGCCGCCACCTCGCTTTCGGCGGTGACCCGAAGACGCAGATGCGGGTGTCGTGGCAGGTGCCGCTCGCGGTGCGCAAGCCGTTCCTGCGGCTCGGCCTGGCCCCGGACGACCTGGGCCGCAAGGTCGAGGCCGAGGTCCGCGCGCTGCACACCCCGGGCGTCAGCGGCGTACGCCTGGCCCTGGACCAGTACTACCTCCACGCGGCCGTCGACGGCCTGCGCCCCGGCACGACGTACTACTACGGCGTCGGCCACGAGGGCTTCGACCCGGCCTCGGCCGCCCACCGCGCGACGATCTCCACCTTCCGCACGGCGCCCGCCACGCCCGAGCGGTTCGTCTTCACGGCCTTCGGCGACCAGGGCGTCAGCCAGGCGGCAGCGGCCAACGACCACGTCATGCTCCGCCGGAACCCCGCCTTCCACCTCCACGCCGGCGACATCTGCTACGCCGACGGCAACGGCCAGGGCAAGACGTCGGACGGCTACGACCCGTCCGCCTGGGACCTGTTCCTCAAGCAGAACGAGCCGGTCGCGAGGACCATCCCCTGGATGGTGACGACCGGCAACCACGACATGGAGGCCTGGTACTCCCCCGACGGCTACGGCGGCCAGCTGGCCCGCTTCTCGCTCCCGGCCACCGGCTTCGACGCCCGCACGGCGCCCGGGGTGTACGCCTTCACCTACGGCAACGTCGGCTTCGTGGCCCTGGACGCCAACGACGTCTCGTACGAGATCCCGGCCAACTTCGGCTACACGCACGGGAAGCAGACCGAGTGGCTGGACCGCGAGCTGGCCGACCTGAGGTCGTCCGCGTCGGTGGACTTCGTCGTCGTCTTCTTCCACCACTGCGCCTACTCGACCTCCGCGCACGCCTCCGACGGCGGGGTGCGGGCCCAGTGGCTGCCGCTGTTCGCCAAGCACCAGGTGGATCTGGTGATCAACGGCCACAACCACGTGTACGAGCGCACGGACGCGGTCAGGGACGGCCGGGTGGGCAGGGCGGTGCCGGTCGGCGGGTCGACCGATCCCACGCGGGACGGGATCGTGTACGTCACGGCGGGCGGCGGCGGACGGGACCTGTACGGCTTCCCGTCGGGCGTGCGCGAGAGCTACGAGGGGCACACCACGCCGCACGACCGGATCGACAGCTTCCACTGGACCAGGTCGCGGACCTCGCAGGCGGAGACCGTGGAGTGGTCCCGGGTGCGGTACCGCGGCTTCTCGCTGCTGTCGGTGGAGGCGGTCGCCGGCACCAGGCCGGTCCTGAAGGTCTCGGCACTGACGGACGCGGGCGAGCGGATCGATCACTTCGAGGTGCGGCGCGGGGTGTGACCCCCGCGCC
>NZ_JBTWMV010000190.1:0-315 GCF_054850255.1 Streptomyces sp. 7R007
GAACCCGCGTCGGCGACGGTGGACGCGGGTGGCAGTACGACGGTGCGGCTGCGGTTGCGCAACACCGGTGACGTGGTGGACGAGTACCGGTTCGAGCCGGTGGGTCCGGTCGCGCCGTGGACGACGGTGGAGCCGCAGACGTTGCGGTTGTATCCGGGTACGACCGGGACGGTGGAGTTGCGGTTCGCGCCGCCGCGGACGCCGGACGCGGTGGCGGGGCCGAATCCGTACGCGGTGCGGATCACGCCGACGGAGCATCCGGAGGCGACGACGGTTCCGGAGGGGAACCTGACGATCACGCCGTTCACGGAGGTG
>NZ_JBTWMV010000191.1:0-311 GCF_054850255.1 Streptomyces sp. 7R007
TTTCCGGGTGGGGTGGGTTCGCCGGAGGGGTTGTGGGAGTTGGTGGTGGGTGAGGTCGATGCGGTCGGTTCCTTTCCCGGCAACCGCGGGTGGGATCTGGGTGGGTTGTTCGATCCCGATCCGGGCCGTGTGGGGTGCAGTTACGTGCGTGAGGGCGGGTTTTTGTACGACGCGGACGAGTTCGATGCCGGGTTCTTCGGGATCAGTCCGCGTGAGGCGTTGGCGATGGATCCGCAGCAGCGGTTGTTGTTGGAGACGGGGTGGCAGGCGTTGGAGCGGGCGGGGATCGCTCCGGCGACGTTGCGCGGCAC
>NZ_JBTWMV010000192.1:0-305 GCF_054850255.1 Streptomyces sp. 7R007
TGCGTAGTCACCGCAGCCGGGGCACCAGCGCACTTCCTGATCGGACTTGAAGTCCTTCATGGACTGGCGGGCCTCGGCCTTGGGAACGAGCGAAAGCGCCTCGATCGTGCCCGTGCCTTCCGTGGACGTCTCAGCCATCGATGGCCTCCTTGAGAGCCGTGGCGAGCTGCTCAGCCTTGAACGGCATGCCGTTCACCTGGTTGTACGAGTGGGCGTCGACCAGGTACTTCGCCCGGATCAGCGTGGCGAGCTGCCCGAGGTTCATCTCGGGGATCACCACCTTGTCGTAACGCTTCAACACCGCG
>NZ_JBTWMV010000193.1:0-305 GCF_054850255.1 Streptomyces sp. 7R007
TGTTCTGCATGGTGAGCATCACCTGGAACAGGGGATGCCGGGCCATCGACCGCGCCGGCGCCAGCGCCTCCACCAGGTATTCGAACGGCACGTCCTGGTGGGCGAACGCCTCCAGGCTCGTCTCACGGACCCGCTCCAGCAGCTCACCGAACGTCGGATCCCCCGACACGTCCGTACGCAGCACCAGCGTGTTGACGAAGAACCCGACCAGATCGTCCAACGCCTCGTCGGTGCGCCCGGCCAGCGCCGTCCCGACCGGGATGTCCGTGCCCGCACCCAGCCGCGACAACAACGCCGCCAACGCC
>NZ_JBTWMV010000194.1:0-295 GCF_054850255.1 Streptomyces sp. 7R007
GGGCCACCGCCCGTGGCCTGCTCGATCAGGGACGGGGCGCGGAAGAGCACCCCGTAGTAGCCGGCGAAGACGGTCCCGCCGATGAGCCCGGCCGCCAGGAAGCCGCGGGAGGCGATCACCCGCCGAGGCACGAACCCCTCGGGCGTGCTGCGCACGCGCCACCACAGTCCCACGGCGGCGAGCGCCCCGGCGGCAGCCACGACGAGCGTGACCGCAGCGGGCAGGCCGACCGAGTGTGCCTGCAGCAACGTGATCAAGGAGCTGGCGAGTACCGACAGCACGGCCGCGCCGACGA
>NZ_JBTWMV010000195.1:0-289 GCF_054850255.1 Streptomyces sp. 7R007
ATAGGCCTTATCCGCGGCGACAGCACCGGGCCGGGTCCGAGGACGGCCCACAGGCAGACGGACCCGAATCTTCTGCAACACGGGGACGAACTGCGGACTGTCGCCGGCCTGTCCTGCGGTCAGCACGAGGGACAGCGGACGGCACCCGCGGTCCGCGGCGAGATGAATCTTGCTCGTCAGTCCGCCACGGGATCTGCCGAGCAGGGCCTGGTTCAGCCGGAACCTGCGCCGCCTCCGGATACGCCGTCGCTCTTCCTGCTCGGGGCCGTCCCCACCGTCCTGCCCGTTG
>NZ_JBTWMV010000196.1:0-287 GCF_054850255.1 Streptomyces sp. 7R007
CCGATGCTGCTGCTGGCGGAGTGGCCCAGGCTACGCGAGTGGGCGGCCGGACTGCCCGACCGGGCCTACGGCATCCCCGTCGACCCCACCGCACTGGGCGCGCCGGTGCCCCGCCCTCGGCAGGTGTTCGCCATCGCCCTGAACTACCCGCCGCACGCCGCGGAAGCGGGGTTCACGCCGCCCGGCGAGCCCCTCGTCTTCACCAAGTTCCCGGCCTGCATCACCGGCCCGCGCACCACCGTCGCCCTCCCGCAGGGCAAGGTGGACTGGGAGGTCGAACTCGTCGC
>NZ_JBTWMV010000197.1:0-282 GCF_054850255.1 Streptomyces sp. 7R007
GGCGAACACGGGGGAGTGGTCGAGGAGTTGGGCGCCCATGCCGGCCCACTGCGAGCCCTGGCCGGGAAAGACCAGTACCGGGCCGGGGCCGGCCGCTCCGACCTGTCCCTTCACCAGGTCGGGGTGTGGGGCTCCCTGCGCCAGCGCCTCCAAAGCCGCCGCCGGGTCCTGACCGAGGATCACCGCACGGTGGTCGTGTGGTGAGCGGGTCTTGATCAGGGACCAGCCGATGTCGGTGGCGGACAGGTCCGGGTGGGCGGTGACGTGCTCGGCCAGTTGGCG
>NZ_JBTWMV010000198.1:0-279 GCF_054850255.1 Streptomyces sp. 7R007
CCGCTGCGGCGTCAGATCCGCCACCACCCCGTCATCGACGATCCCGGCCGCATGAATCACACCCGTCAACGGATGCGCCGGATCGATCCCCGCCACCACCTCCCCCAACGCCACCGGATCGGCAACATCGGCCGCCACCACCGACACCTCCACCCCCAACCGCGCCACCAACTCCCCCACCCCCGGCGCCCGGCCACCACGCCGGCTGACCAACACCACATGCCGCACCCCCCACCCCTCCACCAAATGCGCCGCAATCACCGCACCCAACACCCCGGT
>NZ_JBTWMV010000199.1:0-278 GCF_054850255.1 Streptomyces sp. 7R007
GGTGGTGCGTGGCTGGAACGAGACGGGGGTTGGCGTTGCGGCGGCTGGCGGGGTGCATGAGCTGATCGCGGGGCGGGCCGAGGGCCAGGCGGATGTTCTGGCCGTGGTGTGTGGGGATGTCGCGGTCACGTATGGGGAGTTGGAGGCGCGGGCGAATCGGCTGGCGCGTTTGTTGCTGGCGCGTGGTGTGGGCGCGGAGTCGGTGGTGGGGCTGTGTCTGCCGCGCGGCGTCGACATGGTGGTGGCGGTCCTGGCGGTGTGGAAGGCGGGGGCTGCGT